>DATCJQ010000262.1:0-3733 GCA_036562745.1 Flavihumibacter sp. | reverse complement strand
AGCTCAGCTATCTCGACGGAACCAAATTCTCTTCCAAAATCAGTTGCACCGGCCATATCATCGGAAACGAGTGGCAGGCATTGATTAAAATTCCGCTGAAAGATATCGGCGTGAAAGATGGTGCCAGCCGGTTCAATATAGCTTACGACGATCAGGATGATCCGAACAGCCTGGAATATTCGACGTTGTACTGGAAACCGAATTGGAAATCCGGCAGCAACTACGAACACTCGGGCTGGTTCCGCCATTAAGCGGAGCTCGAAATCGCCCTGTGGCCGGTCATTAATCCAGCGAAACACATGGCACTTTTCTTTAAAGTTTATCCTACATTTGGATAAATCTCCCGCCATGTTCAGGAAAACCGGTTTAACTGTCTTCTTGATTCTCTGCCTGCTATTTTGTGTAAATCTGCACAGCTTCGCGCAGCAGACACCGCAAAAATTTGTGCAGGAAACGCATTATCTCCTGTATCTGCCGCAGGGATATGACGGCGATACTTCGGCGCGCTGGCCTCTGGTGATTTTTCTGCATGGCGCCGGCGAAAGCGGCACCGATCTCAACAAGGTGAAAGTGCATGGTCCACCCAAACTGGTGGAACAGGGCAAATCCTTTCCCTTTATACTCGTATCGCCCCAGGCAACGCGCGGATGGCCACCACATCAATTGTATCCAATGCTTCAGGATATCAAAAAGAAACTCCGCGTGGATCCCGATCGTGTGTATTTAACCGGACTCAGCATGGGCGGCTACGGTACCTGGGCGCTTGCCATGGAACACCCCGAAGAGTTTGCAGCCATCGCCCCGATTTGTGGTGGAGGAGATACGGTAAAAATCTACAGACTTCGATATATGCCCGTCTGGAATTTTCATGGTGCCAAAGACCCCGTGGTGCCTCTTTCTGCTTCGGAAAAAATGGTCAATGCTTTGAAGCAATACAATCCGAACGCCAAATTCACCATCTATCCGGAGGCGGATCATGATAGCTGGACCGAAACCTATAACAACGACGAGTTCTACAAGTGGCTGCTCTCGCAGAAGCGATTCAAATTCACCGAGAGCCCGCTTCGCAATAAAGAACTGCAGGCTTACGTCGGTGAATATGTTACACCAAACAATGATACCGTTGCAATGGTGGCACAGGGCGATTCACTCGTGCTAAATACAAGAAGGGGAGGAAATAATTTTCTGCATTTAAAACATTACAGGGATGGCATTTTCTATCTCGACCCATCCCAGCCAAACCAGGCCCGCTTCATACGTAATAAAAAAGGTGAAGTGGATGGATTCATGTACGAAGCAGAAGAACGATTTTTCGTGCGTCGCCTTAAAAAATAAACCCAATCCTTATGCGAAAACTGATTGCAGCCATTAATGTAACGTTAGATGGAGTATGCGACCATACAGCCGTGGACGCGGACGAAGAACTGCATGATCATTATACAAAGCTGATACAAAATGCCGGACTGCTACTCTATGGCCGCGTCACCTTTCAACTGATGGAGTACTGGAAAACGGTGCTGGCACATCCTACCGGCACTCCCTCTATGGATGAATTCGCTGTCGCGATGGATCGCGTGCCCAAACTCGTATTCTCCCGCACACTCAAAGAGCCCAACTGGCACAGTGCACGCATAGCAGCGAAAAGCCTTGAGCAGGAAGTCAGAGAGCTGAAAATGGAAGAAGGACGCGACATATTCGCCTGCAGTCCCAGCATGATTCAGCAACTCACCGATCTGCGGCTCGTCGACGAATACCAGCTTTGTGTGCATCCGGTGATAGCGGGACGCGGAAAACTTCTTTTTGAGCACAGCAACCCCAATCGGCTATTACTGGAGTTGATAGAAACCCGACATCTGAGTTCCGGCGCGATGGTCCTGACCTATATCCCCCGCTGAGTTTCTGTTAAACAACGCGGTAGTCCGGATCCTCCTGTATGTTTACTTCTATGAGTGAATCAGCATTTTTCAATAGTGTACGACAGTCCTCGCTGAGGTAGCGGAGCCTTAACTTCTTTCCGGCCTTCTTATATCGTTCGGTAAGTTTATTCAATGCCTCGATGGCACTCATATCGGCTACGCGGCTTTCACGGAAATCGATCACCACTTCTTCCGGATCATTGGCAACATCAAATTTCTCATTGAATGCAGCCACCGAACCAAAGAAAAGCGGACCATAAATCTGGTAATGTTTTACCCCATTTTCGTCGATGAATTTCCGCGCACGGATCCGTTTGGCACTCTCCCAGGCAAATACCAGTGCCGAAATGATCACACCGATGAGCACCGCCAGGGCCAGGTTCTTCAACCAGATCGTGATAACCGCCACCAGTACCCCCACCAGCACATCGCTTTTCGGCATCTTGTTGATGGAACGCAGACTACTCCATTCGAAGGTTCCGATCGCCACCATGATCATTACGCCCACCAGTGCGGCCATCGGCACACGCTCGATCACGGGCGCCCCAATCAGGATGATCACCAATATCAGCAGGGAGGCCACAATTCCCGAAAGGCGGGCGCGCGATCCCGCGGAAAGGTTCACGAATGATTGAGCGATCATTGCGCAACCACCCATCCCGGTAAAAAATCCGTTGACGATATTGGCCGTTCCCTGAGCCACGCATTCGCGGTTGCCCTTGCCTTTGGTGCCGGTGATTTCATCCACCACATTCATGGTAAGCAGACTTTCAATCAGTCCTACGCCACCCATCACCATAGCAAAGGGGAAGATGATGCTGAGAGTTTCCCAGGTGAATGGCACGGCAGGAATATGGAAGGGCGGAAAATCGCCGCTAATCGATGCAATATCCTTCACGGTTCGGGTATCGATATTGAACCCGATCACCAGCGCAAAAATCACCATGATGGCCACCAGCGAGGCCGGCACCGTTTTGGTAAATTTCGGAAAGACGATTACTACCAATATGGTCAGCAACGTGAGGCCGATCATGGTCCAGAGTGCGGCCCCCGATAGCCAGTCCGTTCCTCCCGGCACTTTAAACTGATCGATCTGCGAAGTGAAAATAACCACGGCCAATCCGTTTACAAATCCGTACATCACCGATTGTGGCACCAGGCGGATGAACTTCCCGAATTTGAAAACGCCTACCAGGATTTGCAGCAATCCCGCCAGTGCCACCGTGGCAAAGAGATATTCCACGCCATGCAATTGAATCAGGGCGATAAGGGTAATGACCGTAGCCCCTGCCCCGCCGGAAACCATGCCCGGTCTTCCGCCCAAAACGGCAGTAACCAGTCCCATCAGAAAGGCGGCATACAGACCGGTGAGCGGCGACAACCCGGCAAGGATCGCAAAAGAAAGCGACTCGGGAATCATGGTCATAGCCACCGTGAATCCCGCGAGTATCTCGTTTTTGTAATTTACCTTCTGCGAAAAGTCAAACAAATTCAGGTAGGGCCGCATAGCTTAATTTGGATGCAAGATAGTGCGCACCGCGAAGTTTCAACGATCTACAACAATCTTCCCACGCTATTTTTATAACGGGCGTAAAGCTCGCCATGCTGCTTGAGCAGGTATTCCTCTTCCAGCCGGATCTGTATCTGGATGACAAAATAGGTCATCACCGCCACCAGCAGGGTTATGGCATTGGGAATCAGCAGGAATATCCCAAGGGTGGTAAGGATCATACCAAGGAAAATCGGGTTGCGCGAAATACTGAACAGTCCCTCCGTTACCAGGCGGGTTTTATGAGCTTCGTCGATGCCGATCCGCC
>DATCJQ010000258.1:0-5636 GCA_036562745.1 Flavihumibacter sp. | reverse complement strand
GGCTCATGGTCGATCATTACCATTCTGTCGGGCATTGCCCCGGGCGCCATTGAGTTGTCCTGATTCATACGAGAGTAAATCTAACATATATTTTCCCACACAAATCAATGGCGCTCCGGAGTCACTATCTCCACCGTCTGGTGGTTTTACTGATCATGCTGTCAACAATTATCTGGGGTGCCGCCTTCAATTTGAGATAGCGGTGCAGACCATCGGCTTTTTCCACAAAATGGGTTTTACCTGTGGAGTCAACGGTTATTTGTCCGGCTGGCGATAACTCGAAATAGCCGGCTTCCGGCTCAACGGCCTGGAGAACCGATGTCAGATCCCAGGTCGGACGGTCGTAAGGCATGGGCTGATACACTTTGTAGGAGATCACCAGCGGGTGGGCATCGCCGTCGCGGAAATCGTTCTCGATGCTGGTGGCGGGATAAAGCAGTTTGGTACCCAACTCCCATCCGCTTGCAATCAGGGGGGCCGGACAATCGGCGAAGGTCCGCTGCGACGCTTTCAGATCCTGCAGAATATTCCACTCGGCAAAATCGTGTTCGTTATTATAGTTTCCGCCCATTACCGACACCAGTTTCACCTTCTGTTTAACGAGGTCTACCCCGTTAAGCGGACTGAATTCATCCGCACCGGATTCAAGGAGCCGGCCGAAATTGGTTTCGGGTCCAACTACAATCATCACCACGGAAGTATCTGCCTGCTTTGCCAGGAGCTTACGCATCAGCTTATATCCTTCAGGAATGGAATCATCAAGTTTCCGCTGCGGCGTTAAAACCGGTTGCCCGTTCACCAGGGTATCAAGGGTCATCGGCACATATCGATAGGGTTCGGGGTTCACGCCGTTATACGCAAAACCCAGGGGGATATCACCCCGCCCGTTTAAGCGTGCATACGCATCGATATAATCCACCACGCGCGGATAGGCCTTACTGATGGTAATACCCAGCAGATCGATTTTTCTATCGGCTTCATATTCGAAGAGAATTTGAAGCGCCAGCACATCGTCGATATCATTACCGATATCGGTGTCAAAAATTACGGGAACGGGCTTAGGTTCCGGTGCAGCCGGACCGGCACAATGGATGCCTGTGCATCCAATCAAAGCCAATAGGGAATAAAGCAGTCGTTTCATGATTGTTAATTGTAAACATTCGGGTATCGCAGACTGGTATCAGCCTGTATATCATTAATCAGTTCATCCGGAAATTCAAAAGTTGACGGTTCATTCTCCACGCCAATATAACCCAATACCGTATAGCCTCCGTTTAAATAAGCGCGATTGGCGAAACGCAGAGATGGCTGGTTCCCGTGCGGATCTGCCACCGTTAATGCAAGGATATAGTTTCCGGCGGGAATATTTTCCGGCTTCAAACTAACCTCTGCCTTCACCAGGGGGGCCGGCTGGCGATAAACCGAACGGCTCGAATCCCAGTCATCGCCCGGCATCCATGTTCGAATATCCAACTCCGTTAGGTGCTGGGTCCATACCGGCTTTTTAGTATCCGGATCAAGCAATACCGCCTGCACCGGCCAATTGTAATAGAAGGGCGATGAACCGGTATTGGTGAGCTCAAAAGCAAGAGCAGCTGATTTTCCATTTTCCAGTTTAACCGGATAACTGGCCTGGTGAATCACATACCGATGGCCCATTGCTTTCTGCAGGGCATCGGCGCTTCGTTGGAAAGCGGTATCCCTGAAATTCGCCCAGGTAATACCTCCCAGGTGGTTTGCATGCAAATTGCGAATCTGATGCATCGTGAGCTGAAAATATTCGGGATCATTCACCACCTGTTCGAAAGAACGGAATTTTTGCAGGCTGCCCCAGTTCCAGGTAATTTCCCCTCCGATGGGTTGGGTTTTCCAACGATCGCCCAGCTTCATCATTTCATTGTATCCCCTGTCATTTTCTTCGGGCTGCGACCAGGAATCCCAGTAAATGCCGAATTCGTAATCCTTGAATTCATACGCATAACGCACCATCACTTTTTTGTTTTTAAAGGCCTCCGTAAAAGCATCCCCCAACACTTTTTCCAAACCGGGTACCCAGGTGCGGTTCTCCACATGTTCCGGTTCATCGTGTGGCGGCCAGTAGGTGGAGAGATCGGGATCGTGATGCTCACCCCATTCGCCCACAATACCCATTTCCACATAGGCAACTCGGGGATCATTATCCCAGGCTTCTCCCAGTTTCTTCACGAGATTTTTCACGCGCGCAGGAAAATCGGGATGAAAATAACCGCCCGTAATCGGCGTGTTTTTGTCTGCCGGGTCCACCATGGCGCCCACCGAACCAGGGATTTGTTTATACGGACCTTTTTCCTCCGGTATCCCTTTGGGCCAGTGCCATCCATTCAAATCATCGGGTTGGTTGGGATTCTTCGGACGGCCCCCATGCCAGGGTTCAACCCAAACAATATAAACCCGGGGAATCACTTTCATATTGATGGCTTCCACACCTTTCCACCGATGATTACTGTAAGCAATGATTTTCTCCACCCCGTCGGCCGGATCATCTTCCAGCATATTCCACTGCATATATTCCTTAATCATCGTACCGTATGGATAGGGGTATTCCTCGCGTATTTTATCAATCCCGGGCATGAAAAACTCGCGAAACCCTTTCATGGGATTTCGAAAAGCCGAGGGATATTCTTCCATCTTAACGGTAACCCTCCCGTTTTTTACAATTAGCTTCTGATCAGCAGAAACTCCTGTCCCGCAGGACAGGAGTGCCGACAAACCAACTACCAGTGTCGTATAACCGAAACTGGCCGAAAAACCTATTCTCATTGAAGACTGTATTTAAGTGTCTTATCGGTTAGCATGTCTTTGAAATCTGTTTCCGGAATCTCATAATTTGTCAATTCCTTACCGATACCGATATAACCCATCGGATGACGTCCGCCTGTGAAATAGTTGATTGTAGCCAGGCGAAGTGAGGGCTGCATACCTGCCGGATCCAGCACGGCAATGGAAATGACATACTCGTCTTCCGGCAAATCGGTATCGAGTGTGAGCGACTCCTCGATGCTGTACACGGGAGCGGGAATCTGGTAGGCATTCGTGCGCTTATCCCAGTTTTCGCCCGGCATCCATTGAGAAATCTTCACGTTATCGAGTGTCTTGCCCCATACTTTCTTTTTGGTGCGTTTGTTCAGCAGCGCAATTTCAACCGGCCAATCGTAGTAGAAGGGTGAGGAGCCATTATTGGTAACCTTAAACGAAACACTGAACGCCTGTCCCTTTTGAATCGAAGTGGGATAAGTAAACTCTGAAAGCACATAATTATAACCCATCGATTTTTGCAGAAGATCGGCATATGGACGGAATTTGGGATCATTGAAATTGGCCCAGGTGATGCCTCCCAAATGGTTATTATGCAGGTTGCGGATCTGTTCAATCACTTCGGCACGGGTTTCATCGTCCTGCACTACTTCCTCAAAGGAGCGGAATTTGCTGAGTCCGCCCCAGTTCCAGGTGATTTCGCCACCAATGGGCTGTGTTTTCCAACGATCGCCGAGCTTCAGCATTTCGTTATAACCTCTGTCCTTTTCTTCGGGTTGTGCCCAGGAATCCCAGTAAATACCGAATTCATAATCCTTGAACTCATAAGCATAACGCACCATCACTTTTTTGTTTTTGAAGGCGGCAGTAAATGCATCTCCCAAAGTCTTTTCGATACCGGGAATCCAGGTACGGTTTTCCACGTGCTCGGGTTCGTCATGCGGATCCCAGTAGGTGGTGATATTCGGATCATGGTGCTCACCCCATTCGCCGATAATGCCCATTTCAACATAAGCCACACGGGGATCATTGTCCCAGGCCTCACCCGCTTTTGCCACCAGGGCCTTCACCCGATCCTGAAAGCTCGGATCAAAGTATCCGCCAGTAATGGGCTGCGAAGGATCTTCGGGACGAACCTGTCCGGGTATATCAGATGGCCAGTGCCATCCGTTCAGATCATCAGGGTGATTGGTATAGGTGTTTTTCGGATACCCGCCGTGCCAGGGTTCCATCCAAACGATATAGATACGCGGAATCACTTTCACGTTCATATCCTCCACACCTCTCCAGCGGTGGTTGGAATAAGCAATGATCTTTTCAACACCATCGCCGGCATTGTCTTCGAGCATATTCCATTGCATATACTCTTTGATCATGGTGCCATAGGGGTAGGGGTATTCAGGTCGGATCGGATCCACACCCGGACCAAAGAACTCGCGAAAGCCTTTCATCGGATTTCGGATCGCTCCTGTGAATTCCACCGGCCTTACGGTAACTCTTCCGTTCTCAACCGATACTGTGGGAGTGATTTCCACCGGTGGAAATTTTTCCGGACCGAGTTTGCTGCAGGCGGCCCAGGCCGTACTGAGTGCCAGCAGGGAACCCAGTGTTTTCAGTCGGAGTTGCTTATTCATAGTTTGTTTTTTTAATAACCGGGATTGTTTTCAGTAATAGCCTCATTGGCGTCGATGGCGCTTTGGGGAATCGGATACAGGTTGTGATAATCCTGAATCGTAATACCTACACGTTCGGCCAGATAGGTTTTGAGTTTTCCAAAACGGATCAGATCAAACCGACGCAGGTGTTCGAAACAAAGTTCGTGCAGGCGTTCCTGCAGCACGATATCTGCAAACTCCTGTTGAGACAGGTTCTGACTGGGAAGAATATCGCTGATGCCCGCTCTTCTGCGCACCTGGTTGATCGCATCATATTTGGCATTGGACTGATCGCCGATCGCATTCAATGCTTCAGCCTTCATCAGCAACACATCGGCGTAACGAATCAGGATAAAGTTCAGATTATCATCCTCGATTACATTGCCGTATTCAGGATCCCAGAACTTGTTATTGGTAGGGGGATTCTGGGGCACGCCCATATATTCTGTGAGGAAGAAATCGCGCTTACGTTTATCATTGGGTTCATAACTGTTGTAAACATAGTTGGTCGGACCAAATCCACCCCATCCTCCGAAGTTGGTGGGACCACCCACACCTCTGGGACCCCAGTAACTATGTTGAATACTTCCTTCAAGTCCCCATGAACCCGAATGACGGAACTGCACTTCGAAAATATTCTCGTATTCAGCATTCTTGTTTTTGGGATGGAAAATGTCCTTGAGATTGGAGTAGAGCTGGAATTTGCCATCCAGCTTGTTCAGATAAACCAGCGCCTGTTCGGGTTTATGCCATTGCAGATAAACCCGTCCGAGCATGGCCTGCGCCGCGTATTTGGTGGCACGGCCTTTATCAGCTGCATTGGGCCAGGTTGTGGGCAGCACGGCTTCCGCATCAATCAGATCCTGTGTGATAACCTCATACACTTCATCAACAGTGGCGCGGGGCTTCATGATATCGCCTTCGAGCGATGATTTCAACCAGAGGGGAACGCCTCCATACATTTTCACCAGATCGAAATAATAGATGGCACGGAGGAATTTAGCCTGCGCGATCATCACCTGGCGATCATTGCCACTCACCACCCCCTCGGGCATTTCGATAACGGCATTGCTTCTTTTTACGCCCTCGTAACACACGCGGTAGTGATCGGCAAAGAAGGGATGTTGCGCATTAAATGTGTACATCTTCAGCTCGGAGTAGGCAGCCCAGCCCAGGTCATAGGGTTCC
>DATCJQ010000559.1:0-10643 GCA_036562745.1 Flavihumibacter sp. | reverse complement strand
GAGGGAGCATTGGAAAATCTGAACTCCTGCGTAAATACATCCACTTTGTTGTATTTACGGCCATAGTTATTTATAATGGCCACGGCATCGAAGGGAGAAAAATCGCCATCCAGCGGATCGGTGTAATAACGGTAGTTCTTCTGGTAAGCGGTTTGGGAACTGAACAGCAATCTGCCCGACCGATGTTGAATGGTCAGCGCTGCGTTATGCGTATTATCCTTCATGGTACCCACCGCATTCTGATTCAGTTTATAGGGATTGGTCAGCGCTTCTTCCACGCCATTCACCAACGGAAAAGCGCCCCAATTCTGGTTGAACTGATTTTTGTAATTCGCGGTGATGGTCCATTTCGAATTCAGCAGATACTTAAGGAAATAGCTGCCGCTCACGGTCTGAACATCATCAAAGCTCTTGTTGTTGAACTCGTTCTTATAAAAGCCATCGCGACCATTTATCATCGCGGTAGCGCCAAAGAAGAGACGGTTATTCACGAGCGGTGTCTGGATCCCAGCCGCATAACGATACTGGTTATAATTGCCATAGGTAAGCTCCACGAAAGCCCGGGTTTTGTTGGTCGGCTGTTTGGTGATCACGTTAATCACGCCGCCCATGGCATTGCGTCCGTAGAGCGTGCCCTGCGGACCGCGGAGCACTTCCACCCTTTCCACATCCAGCAGCTGGGGGATATAGGTATCCAGACTAAACTGGTTCACCCCATCCACATAAAGCGCTACCGCCGGATCGTAGGAAGTGGTGGTGATACCGCGAATGCTTACCACGTTGCGGTCATCGCCCGAATGGCCGGCGTATAAATTGGGAACAATGCCGGTCAGCTCACGGGCATTCCATAAGCGATAATCATTCACCTGACGACCCGAAATTGTAGTGATGCTATAGGGCAGCGACAACAAACGTTGCTCCTTTTTATCGGCACTCACGATTACCTCATCGAGCTGACTAACGGCCTCCTGCAACCGAACCATCAGGTCGATGCGGGAGGCTGTCAGTTCCACCTGCAGGCTGGTGGATGCATATCCGCCTGCAGAAAATTCCAGTTCATATTTCCCGGACGACAATCCATCAAATACAAATTGTCCGTCCTTATCTGAAAACTGTGTGCGGGTACTGTTTAAAATTCTCACTTCCACGTTGGGAAGGGGCTGATCATCACGCTTTAAAATTCTACCGCCCAGTTTCAGATTCTCTTGTGCAAGCGCGGGCAGAAAAGCGAACAATATCAACGCCACCATTCCCACTGTCCCAATCTTTCTCATATTGTATCGGATCGATTTTGAGTTTATTTATTCAGCAAAATTATATTTTCAATTGCGACCAATGAATATTCGCCTTCACCATCCGGATAAGTAACGCAATAAACCGTGTGCAGTTTACCATCCGTTACCGGCTCGAATTTGCCCGTAAGCGTACCCTTTCCATTCACACCCTTCTTTAGTGGAGGCTGGTTGGTACTCAGGCGGGCCGTTCCGAGCAGTTTGCCATGCGGTGCGTCGAGGCGAAGCTCAAACACCACTTCCTGGGTCGGAACCTTCATCCAGTCGAGTTTGAACTGAAAGCCCTTCACATCGGTTAGATCCACATTCGGAACACCGAACCAGGCTTTTTTACCCGGAATATCAAAATAGTAGTTGCCACCGTCTCTCGACAAACCATATTCTTTAAATATCGTTGCATCCTCGAGGTACAGCGTGGGATAACGCAGCGTGGCGTTGGCAGCACCGGAAAGGGGTTTGGACCCCGGTGCGCCCTTATCCGTATAGGTGGCCGAAATCACCATGGCAGTGTGGAACTTCATTTCTTTGCCCAGGCCGGGTTGCAGCGATCCCTTAACAGGCAGCGATTTCGCTTTATCCGCTGCATTGAGCGACTGGATATAGCTCACAATTTTGCGGGCATCCTCCTTGCTGAGTTCGGGGTGTGCAGGCATGGCCACTTCGCCCCATACTCCGGCACCACCTTTCAGGATTTTTTCAATCAGGTAGTTAGACGCATCGGCACGGCCGGCATATTTTTTAGCCACATCAGCATAAGCCGGACCAATAGATTTCTCATTATCCTTATGACAGGATTTACAATCCAGTCCCTGAATCAATCCCTTACCGATCACCACTTCCGATACCACCTGGTGACCCAGATTGGCGCCTGCTTTATCATAGCCTTCCACAAAGTCGGCAGACACGTAAATATCGGCAGGATCAGAACCCGCGTTAGGATCATCCTTATCGGTAACCGACACTTCATATTTGATGGGAGTTCCGGGGAAATAAAACTGCTGGTTGCCCTCCACACGAATCTTCACTTCGGGGGCTTCATTACCTGCATGAATGGTAACCGGAACAGCTTTTACAAGAGCATTTTTAGCATCTTTCACTTCCACCGAAATCTCGTAATCACCGGCTTTCTCATAAGTATGGGTAATGGTCGGTTCCCTGGTTTCCCTGGTCACACCACCACCCAGATGCCAGGTATAAGTCATCTTATCATTTTCGGGATCTTTTGCATCGATCGTAGCCGTCACAGTCAGTGGCGTTCTGCCGGAAGTTTTATCGAGCTGCAGGGCTCCGATCCGGGGTGCGCGGTTACCACCATTATAATCGATTCTTCCCAGACCTGCATCGGGATTCTTGGTGAACCAGCCATCACCATATTCGATGAAATAGAGCTTTCCATCCGGTCCCACTTCCATATCGATCATGCTGTTGAAACGGATATGGTCGAGGAAAGGTTCCATCTTATCGAAATCGCCATTGGGCAGCATCGTTACGGCTTTCACCCACCCGCGGATCCAGTCCCAAATGATCAGTTTTCCATTGTAATACTCGGGCAGACGGGTTTCTTTGGGATACATATCCGTGTAATATACCGGACCCGCCATCGCGTTACGTCCGCCGGTTTTTACCTGCGGGAATTCAGGCGAAGCCGCATAAGGATACCAGATAAAAGCAGGCTGGGCCGGCGGCAGATCTTTGATGCCGGTATTGTTACGTGAATTGTTCACGGGTTTGTTCGGATCGAACAGCTGAATGCTTTTACCCGTTGCATAATCATATTCCCAGTAAGGTTTGTTGTTCGCCACAAAATAGGGCCATCCAAAATGTCCGGCTTTACGGGCCTGGTTCACTTCATCATAACCCCGCGGACCGCGAACATCAAAACTGTCGGTACCCGCATCCGGACCCACTTCGCCCCAGTAGAGCCAACCGTTTTTCTTATCTACCGAAATACGATAGGGATTCCTGTTACCCTGAACATATATCTCAGGACGGGTGCCCTCGGTTCCAACCGGATAAAGGTTGCCGTCGGGAATTTCATAGCTGCCATCTTCCTTCACACGGATACGGAGAATCTTACCACGCAGGTCATTGGCATTACCCGATGTGCGGCGCGCATCATAGGGCTGGTGACCCGGACGATCATCCAGCGGAGCATACCCATTGTTTACATAAGGTTGATTGGGCTCATCAAACGGCGTGGAGTTATCACCGGTGGAAAGATAAAGCAGTCCATCACTGTCGAAAGCAATAGAACCACCGGTATGACAGCAGATCTCGCGATCAGAGAAAAATTCCAATACCACTTTCTCGTTGATCAGGGTGTCCTTGTCGAAAGTGAATCGAGACAAACGGTTCACGGATTTTTCAGCGGGACTATAGAATACGAACACATGTTTGTTGGCAGCAAAATTGGGATCGGCCTGCAGCCCCAGCACACCTTCTTCGATGTTTGCACCTGAATTTGCTTTATAATAAGCATCCAGGAAAAGCACCTGCTTCAGCGAACTATCGCTCTGCTTGTACATCATGATTTCACCACGACGTTGCGCGATCAGGATATCGAGGTTGGGCAGAATGGTCATTTCAGTGGGCTCAAAGAACTCGCCATTCACCAGCATGGTTTTGGTGAAACGATCTTCATCGGGCAGCGGCAGCGTTTTTGCCCTGGAATAATTCAGCTTTTTATTTCCGCCAATGGCATATTGAATGCCACCCAGCAGGTGTTTCAGGAAGGTTTCCTCCTCGAAAGACTCCTTCGTATGACCGAGGGCGGTATAGAATGCGCGACCTCCGTCATATTCATGATACCAGGCGATGGGAGACTCTTCCGGATAACGGCCATTGCTATACGATTTTCCATCGATCGTGAGCAATACTTTTACATTCTCATTTCTTTTCTTAAAGCGATAGAATTCATCCACCTTTTTCCACTCCGCGGGAATATTGGCAGTTGCCGGGTGGCTGGCATCTTTCACAAGCAGAATTCCTTCCTGAACATTGGGGAAGGTATCGGACATACCGGGATGTTCATCAAAATAACCGCCCACCAAACGACCATACCAGCCCCAGTCGTATTCGGCATCAGCGGCACCGTGAACGCCTACAAATCCGCCACCGGCCTGCACGAAACGTTCCAATGCATTTTCCTGGTAGTGGTTCAGAACATCACCCGTGGTACTAAGGAATACAACAGCCGAAAAGTTTTTCAAACTATCCTCATTGATAAGGTCGGCTTCGTCGGTGGTAACCACATCGAAGCCGTTTTCCGCACCTAATTTTTCAATGGCGGCCATTCCGTCGGCAACAGAATTATGGGCAAACCCGGCCGTTTTGCCGAGTACCAGCACCCGTGGTTTACCGGGCCGGGAGTTACAGGAATAAAAAAGAACAGTACTAATCAGTGTAATCAGTAACCAAGCAGTAGTTCGGAGCATGTTAATCGATTAAATTTGTTAAAGCTAGGAAATAATTTGAACATGCAAACAGATAACGTTTACCGCTATATCAAAATAGATGACCGCTCTGTAACGCCGAAATACCAGCAGTTGATCAACTCCATTATCAAGGCGGTGGAATCAGGTGGTATCACTACCAATTACGCCCTTCCGTCTATCAACGAACTGAGTTATGAACTGGATATTTCACGCGATACGGCGGAAAAAGCCTACCGTCATCTCAAACAACTGGGAGTGATAGGTTCGGTTCCCGGTAAAGGTTATTTTATTGCCAAGACAGATTTCACTCAGCATATCAGGGTGTTCCTGCTGTTCAACAAACTCAGCGCCCACAAGAAAATCATTTACGATTCGATGGTGTCGATACTGGGAGAAAAAGCAGCCATCGATTTTTATATCTACAATAATGATTACAGCCTTTTCAAACAATTGCTGCAAAACTGCAAGAACGATTACACGCATTACGTGATCATTCCGCATTTCCTCGAGGGCGGCGAGCAGGCGCATGAGGAAATCAATGCCATCGACAACGCAAAGCTGATCCTGCTCGACAAAAAGCTGAACGGAATCAAACGTCCGTTCGGGGCCGTGTACGAAAATTTCGAGAAGGATATTTTCTCTGCACTGGTAGGCGCCCTGCCGGCATTGCAGCGATACGATACCCTGAAAATTATCTTCCCCTCCTATACCTATTTCCCCAACGAAATCCTCACCGGATTCTACAATTTCTGTCGCGAATATGCATTCCAGTACAAGGTGGTACCCAATATCCGTGAAGAAAAAATCGGTAAAGGAGAAGTCTATATCAACCTGATGGAAGAAGACCTGGTGGTGTTACTTGATAAAGTTCTCACCCTGCAACTGCAACCCGGACAGGACGTGGGCATCATCTCCTACAATGAAACACCGTTGAAACGATTTATTCTGAACGGAATCACCACTATCTCCACCGATTTCAAGGGCATGGGCGAAGCCACGGCACGCATGATTCTCGATGGAAAAATGGACGAAGTGGAAGTTCCGTTCAAACTTACACTTCGTCCGTCGTTATAAATGATTGGGGCGCATTATTTCTTCTTCAGCGCTTCGGCAATTCCTTTTTCCACCAATGGTTCCATAATCTTGTATCCATCTACGGTCGGGTGAATCCCATCTTCTGCGAGATGCCTGGGCAACCCCTTGCGTTCATCTGCCATCGCGGAGAAATAATCTACATACACGTGTTTGTTTTTGAGCGCGTATTCCCTGATCATCTTGTTCAACGCAACCACTTTCTCAGCGGGTTCCTTACCCGGACTCCAGGGAAAATCATAAGCGGGCAATACAGAACATAAGACCACCTTAATTCCATTCGCCTGCGCGATTTCGGCCATCGAAACAATATTGTCGAAGGTTTGCTCCAGAGTCATGGGACCGGTATTACCCGCTATATCATTGATGCCCGCGAGAATCACCACTACAGCAGGTTTAAGGTTCACCACATCGGGCTTGAAACGAAGCAGCATCTGCGGTGTGGTTTGTCCGCTTATGCCACGATTAATATAGGGGCGTCCCTCGAAGAACGAAGGGCGGCTGTTCCGCCATCCTTCGGTGATAGAGTTGCCCATGAATACCACGCGTTTCTCACCCGGCTTGGGCAAGCCGATAGCTTTATTATCTTCTGCAAAGCGACGGAAATTCGCCCAGTCTTTTTTATTGGCTTCCTCCCATTCCATTTGTCCTTTTTTCCAACTCTTGTAATCGGTATTGGCTTTCCATCCGGTTGGATTGGCGGGCCATAACCATCCGTGTTCGGCCATCCAGTCGCCCAGCCGTTCGATCCATGTATCGGTTGCCAGATTTTGTTTGCGCATCCCGAAACCATGTCCGCCAAATTCATACATATGCAACTCGGCCGGTTGTTTGGCCTGTAACCATTTGTTGTAAATCTCAACACTATGCGATGCCAGGTTCAGCTGATCATTGGTAGCTGCAATAATAAATGCAGGCACTTTTGCTTTGGGCACCTCGGTACTTCCCGGCAAATCGCCGGTATATGCATAAACAGGTATAATAAAATCAGGACGATTTTTATCCGTGGCATTATAGGTTACCGACATCGTAACCGTTCCACCGGCGGAGAAACCCATGAATCCGATGCGATTCGGGGCGATTCCGTATTTGGCCGCATTCTCCCGAACATATTCCACGGCTTTGAGTCCGTCCTGCATGGCCATGGGGATTACGGTTTTATAATCATACTGTTCGCGCTTGCCCCCGGAGATGGCTCTGCCCATTTCAATGGTCGGCTCATCGGTCAAACTTCTTACGAGGCGATATTTTAACACGAAGGCTGTTACCCCTTTCTGATTCAGCCATTTCGCGGCATCGATCCCCTCGCTGTTGATGGAGAGAGCGTGGAAGCCGCCTCCCGGTGCGATGATCACAGCCGTATTGGTATTATTATTAGCCGGTGCAGGGAATACCGTGAGGGTGGGTTCCACCACATTGTACACGATGGGAGTTTGCCAGCTGTTGTTCTCGAGGTATTTTTCCTGCCAGGTCCAGTTTTCGGATCCCGGTGCTTTACCCGGGTATAACCTGATTACTTCATTTTGTGCAAGCAGATTGTTGGCAATTAAAAAGATTCCGGTCAAAAGAAAAATCAGGTGTCGCATACGTCTCGATAAATTTATTCCACTAATATACTAGTTCCCCCATCAAATTTTCAGTTCCCCAATCAGTTGGTGTATTCAAAGCGATAGTTTCCCGATCCGATTCGAACCGGTATATGTCCGCCCTGACTGCCAAGCGGAATAAAATCTTTTCTCCCCGCCAGGGCTGCTCCGCCCTCGGTGATATTGGCAAGTGTGGCGGTTTTGAAATACACGGTGGCTTCTGTGTTTGCCGGAATGGTAATCTCCATAATGATTCGATCACCTTCTTTTTTCCATGCGCTCACCAATTGTCCGTATGGCGTTTGATAACTCGCTTTCGCATGTGTGAATTCACCTGCAGTAGAGGGACGTAGAACAATATGCTTATAACCGGGTTGTTGAGGATCCGGATTTATGCCCGCGATGTATTGGTACATCCAGGCACCGATTGCCCCGTAGGCATAGTGGTTAAAAGAGTTCATACCCGGATTCTGGAATGTGCTGTCGGGTTTCTGCCCGTCCCAGCGCTCCCAGATGGTGGTGGCACCCATGGTAACCGGATACAACCAGGAGGGGAAGGTCTTTTGTAACAGTAATGTATATGCGAGATCAGCATATCCGAATCTGGAGAGCACATGACAGAGATAGGGCGTGCCCAGGAAACCGGTGGTGAGATGATTTCCATAGCTGCGCACATTCTCCGCTAAACGATCGGCTGCCTTCTGTCGCAGGTTCCCAGGCAACATATCGAACTGCAGGGCCAGCACATAGGCTGTTTGCGAAGAGGATACCAGTCGCCCGTTCGGCGTAACATATTCCTGCAGGAATGCTTTTTTCACATCGTCCAGCAGACTGCGATACATGACCACATCTTCGGTTTTGCCCAGCACATCCGCAGCGTTCAGGGTCAGTTGTATGCTATTTGCATAAAAGCATTGCGCGATAAGATACTTGTCGGTAATGGCGGCACGTCCGTCGGTATCATCATCCGGGCGATAGAATAACCAGTCGCCAAAATGAAATCCGGTATTCCAAAGATGATTGTTCGATTTGGATTTCATGTAATTGATCCAGGCCTGCATGCTCGGATACTGTTGCGCCAGCGTGCGGATATCTCCATAGACCAGCCATTGCTGCCAGGGGATGATGGTGGCCGCATCGCCCCATCCGGTTGAACCTGTGGCACCATCGCCCAATACGTTGGGAACGACAAAGCTCACCGATCCTTCGGGTGATTGTTCGAGGGCCAGGTCCTTCAGCCATTTGGCGAAGAAATTGCGTACCCCGAAATTGAAAGTAGCCGTGCGGTAAAATGCCTGCGCATCGCCGGTCCAGCCGAGGCGTTCATCGCGCTGCGGACAATCGGTGGGTACGTCGAGAAAATTGCCTCTTTGTCCCCATTGAATATTTTTCTGCAACTGGTTGATCAGCGGATCCGAGGTTTCGAACTCCCCGGTTTTTTGCATATCAGAATAAAGCGCAATACCTGTAAAATCAGCCGGATCGGGATCATAATTCAGTCCCTCGATTTTGATATATCGGAAACCCTGGAAAGTGAATACGGGTTCGAACCACTCCTCTCCTTCGCCGCTAAGGATGTATATATTCTGTTGTTTGGCCGAGCGCAGGTTGGTGGTGTAGAAATTGCCGAATTTGTCCAGCACTTCTGCGTGTGAAACTTTAATGGTATCGCCTTTATTGCCGCGGAGTTTCATGCGCACCCAGCCCACCATGTTCTGACCAAAGTCGAGCACCTTATCGCCTTCCGGCGTGATGATGAATTTCAGCGCGGGCATTCGTTCGCGTTGGCGCACGGGTTCATTTTCGGTGGCAACGAGCTGGGCAGGCAAAGAAGACATCAATTTCACTTGTGCCCAACCGTTATCATCGAAACCGGGGGTGGCCCATCCCTGCTGGCGTAGATTGGCATTGGTGATTTCGCCATTATAAAAATCGTTGGTGCGGATTTCACCCGTGGAACTCTTCCAGCTTTCGTCGGAAAGAATATAGTCAGATGAGCCATCCGTATAGTTGATCTTTAACTGGAAGAGCAGGGCCAGTTCCCTGCCATAAACCTCTTTCTGTCCGGGATAACCGATATAACCCCGAAACCAGCCATTACCTATACGCACGCCCACCACATTTTCGCCGTTCTTCAACAGGTTGGTAACATCGTAGGCCTGGTACTGAAGACGTTTATTATAGGCCGTCCAGCCAGGAGTGAAATACTCCTGTCCAACGCGTTGCCCGTTGATTTGTGCTTCGTAAATGCCAAGCGAAGTGATATAGGCAAAGGCAGATTTGATTTTCTTTCTGCCCGATTGAAAACTGCGCCGCATCATCAGGGCGGGCTGATCTTCTTCTTCTTTTACCACACCGATCCATTTGGCTTTCCAGAATCCGGGTTCAAGGGCTCCGGTATGCCAACGGGCCCAGCTGCTCCAGGCGCTTGCCCTGGCCGTCTGGTCCCATACCCGCACACGCCAGAAATAGTCCTCACCCGAAACGAGCGGAGCTCCCTTATAGGCAACCAGTACCGAGCTGTCGCTCTGCTGCCGCGATTGCCAAACCAGCTTCCCTTTGGCCGAACCCTGGCGCACTTCGATTTCATAAGCCGATTGCTTGATGCCACGCTGCGAGCCCTTCAGCTGCCAGCTGAAACGCGGCTGGGCCTGATCCAACCCCATCGGGTCAGTCAGTCCTTCGGTCAATAAATTCTGAACGGATACCTGTGCACCTGCAGCGAGCGCACACCATATCAGGAGCAGGGTTAGTGGCAATCTGAGCATCATATGGCAAGTTTGGGCATTAACCCTGTAAATACGGTTGAATCCCCGGCATCACCATCCTGAGCCGTCCTGAAAATTTACCCGTCGGGCACCCGACGGGTACCCGACGGGTGCCCGACGGGTGAAGTGCTGAAGATTATTTGTCCGCCCAATAATCGATGACCAGCACTTTATCCAAATGCGGACCGAGCAGTTCCACAAAGGCCTTGTGCGCGGGATGGGGCAGGTATATCTCGCGATCCTTCTCCGATGCAAAGCTCACCAGGAAACAATGGGTGAAGCCCTGGGCGAGGCCTTCGGGACTGTTATTGGTACCCCATTCGAAGGCTTTGATCTCCTTAATCTTCTGCGGAAGTTGGCGGAAAGCATCCTCCACCTTTTTGATGTCCGCGGGCTTGCTGTCGGACTTAAAAGAAAATAGCACCACATGGCGAAGAAGCCTGTGGTGCTGGTTATCAGTTTGTGCAAAGC
>DATCJQ010000250.1:0-4096 GCA_036562745.1 Flavihumibacter sp. | reverse complement strand
ACCAGTGATACGTTGGCCACCCATCCGGCTGTATTGTAATACACCAGCATCAGGATGAAGATCACGGCGAAGGAAATCAGGAAGGAGAGCGAACCTCCGGCGATGGCTTCCTGACCCAGGGTCGGACCCACCACCTGTTCCTGTACGATTTTAGCGGGCGCATCCAGTTTACCGCTCTTCAGGATATTGGCCAAATCCTGACCTTCCTGTACGGTAAAGGAGCCGGAAATCTGTGAGTTACCACCAGTGATCGGCTCATTTACATTGGGAGCAGAATAAACGATATCGTCCAGCACGATGGCGATGGCACGACCCACGTTATCGGAGGTCATTTTCGCCCAGATTTTTTCACCCTGCTTACTCATGGTCATGTTTACCGTAACCTGGTTGGTAACGGGATTGAAATCCTGGTAAGCATCGGTAATATTTTCACCTTCGAGTTTGGCTTTATCAGTTCCCGGTACAGTGCGGATGGCGTAGAGGGGAACATAGTCCTGCACGCGGCCGTCATCCGATTTTGCAGGCATTCCATAGAGGAATTTCACATCACCCGGCATCACGTTTTTCACAACGGGATTGTTCAGGTAGGAATTAACCAGTGCCGTATCTCTGAGCAATACATAACCGAGATTGGGCGCAAACACCGGACGACCATCCTGTCCCTGTTGAGGAGGAATAAACTGAATGGAAGCCAGCAGCGGGTTGGCAGCGCGGATTGCTTCGGGTGTTTGTGCGGCAGCAGAAGCGCTGGTATCGCCTTTCAGTACATCTGCCAGTGAAGCAGAATCGCTCACAGCAGGAGCCGCAGCCGCCGGGGCAGCAGCAGTATCCTTGTTTGTACCGGAACCTTTCAGATAAGCAGCCAGGGCTTTGTCGGCCGCTTCGAGACTGCGATCCAGTTCACCGATATTATACACTTCAAAGAACTGCAGGTTGGCAGTGGATTGCAGGTAGTTCCGTACACGCTCGGGATCGCTTGCACCAGCCAGCTCAACAGAGATGATACCCTTGGTTTCATCCAGGCTGATATTGGGCTGGGCTACACCGAATTTATCGATCCGTTTGGTGAGTACATCATAGGTCTGCTTCATGGCTGCAGTAGCCTGTTCGCGGATATAGCTGAGAACGGCATCATCCGATGCATCAATTTTCAGCTTATTACGGGAACTGTTGGCGAAGAGGGGAGCCAGTTTCACACCCTGATTCTGTTCTTTAAATGCCTGCGCAAACAATGTAATATAGTCGGCGTCGGAATTTACTTTTTTGCGGGTTGCTTCCTCCAGCGCTTTTTTCAGCGCAGCATCGTTGGGATTATTACTTAAACCCTTGATCAGTCCGTCCAGCGCAATATCCAGGGTTACGTTGATACCCCCCTGAAGATCGAGACCCAGGAGCAGTTCGTTCTCCTTGGCTTTCTGATAGGTGTGACCCCACCATGTGATCTTTTGGTTCTTTGTGCTGTCCTGGAGGCGTCTGACTTCAGCTTTTTTGAGCTCATTCAGCGTGTCCTGGTATTTCAGTTGCATTTCCTGATCACCAGCATACTTTTCCGTGGGTTTAGGGTAGGTTTCCACTAACCGCATTGCCTTTTCTTCGATGCCTTTCTCATGCTGATTTACAAACCAGGTGAAAGACAGCTGGTACAGGGAAATCAGGATCAAAAAAGCAGTAAAGATGCTCACCAGTATTCTCATCGCAATACTTGTTTCGTTTTTTGTATTTTTTTTAAGAGTGGCAAATATAGGATTTCGGATGAAATATTGACAGGGTGGGAGTTTTTGGGTATTTAAAATATGATGTTTCAGCCGTAGGTTTGCCAAAACCGAGTATCGGGAAGGATCTTAGTACCAAACAAGTTACATCATGATAACCATAAAAAGATGGCGGGTGCTGCTTTTCGGCAGCCTGCTCACTGCCGGATGCCTCAAACAGGAAGATAAAACCGGAGAGGGCCCCAAAGCCGGCATTCTGGTAGTGAATGCGGCAATCGATGCGGCGCCGGTCAATATCCTCTTCGACGGCCAACCCATTGCACCCGCCGATTTGGCATTCGGAGAATATTCCTTTGAAGAGGAAAACGGCTATCTGCGCGTAAAACCCGGTATCCGCACCATCGGCTGGAAATTCGGCAGCCAGATGCATTCAGATGATAAATATATATCATGGGACCCCGGCGCATATTATACCTTACTGCACTATGACACTGCCCTGAACGGAGCAGGCAGCTGGCTCATTTTGAAAGACCAGCCCCAAAGCACTGACAGTTCGGCCAGGGTTCGCTTCATCAATTGCGTGGCCGGGAAAGACAGCCTGACCTTATGGTTGATAAATTCTTCTGATACATTATCCGTTGCCAGCAAACGTGCCTTTATCGAGTACACCGGTCCGGTTAACACCGAATTCAACCTGAATGTGGTGGCCGGCGAATGGCGATACGAATTGCTCGATCGTGAACTGAACATACTCGATGCAGCACCCCTTGCCATTGCACCCGCAGGTTCCTATAGTTTTGTGGGCATTGGCGAAACCGGCAGCACCGGCGAAAAACAACCGCGCTTATTAAGCATCCGCCAGGTAAAATGACTAAGCATTCTGTAATCACCCGTCAAAAGAATTAAGGTAATAAAGCGGTCATTTAGTATTTTTACCAATTGTCAAGCAAACATTCATAAACAAACCAACTTAGTAACACAAATGTCTCTATCATCGCGTTTGCAGCGCTTTAGTGAACCTGAAACGTTGCGTATGGCCAAAATGGGTCGTGAACTTCGTGCAAAAGGATTTGATGTAATTGATCTCAGTTTGGGTGAGCCCGATTTCGATACTCCCGAACATATTAAAGAAGCTGCAAAAAAGGCTGTTGATGAAAACTGGAGCCATTATCCTCCGGTGGCCGGATACCCCGAACTGCGGGAAGCAGTTTGCACCAAACTGAAGCGGGATAATAATCTCGACTACAAACCCGAAAATATCCTGGTTTCCACCGGCGCCAAGCAAAGTATCGCCAACCTGATCATGGCGCTGATTGATAACGGCGATGAAGTGATCATTCCCACTCCTTACTGGGTTTCCTATTCGGAAATCGTACGCATGTCGGAAGGTGTTCCCGTAATGATCCGCACCACGGCTGCATCAGGATATAAAGTGACAGCCGCCGAAGTGGAAGCTGCCATCACTCCGAAGACCAAACTCTTCATGTTCTCCTCACCGTCGAATCCTACCGGCGCCGTATATACGAAGGATGAACTGGCTGCATTGGCTGAGGTGTTCAAAAAGTATCCGCAGGTTTATATCATGAGCGATGAGATCTACGAATACATCAACTACCGCGGCCAACATGAAAGCATTGCCCAGTTCGATGCTATCAAGGATCGTGTGATCATCATCAACGGACTGAGTAAGGGATTTGCGATGACCGGTTACCGTCTCGGTTTTATCGCCGCACGTCCGGATATCGTGAAAGCCTGTGAAAAAATCCAGGGACAGATCACCAGTGGCGCCAATGCCGTAACCCAGCGTGCTGCAATTGTGGCCCTCACCACCGACCTGGCACCCAGTATGGCCATGGTGAAGGAATTCGAAGAGCGCAAGAAACTGATCATGCGTTTGCTGAGCGAGATTCCCGGTATCACCTGCAACGAACCCGATGGCGCATTTTACGTGTTCCCCGATATCAGCTATTATTTCGGCAAATCCGACGGAACCGTTACCATCAACAACTCCGACGATCTCTGCTTCTATATCCTCGAGAACGCCCATGTTACCACCGTTACCGGTAAAGCATTCGGCGAAGAAAACTGTATCCGGATCGCCTATACAAATACCCGCGCCAAGATCGAGGAAGGTCTGAAACGCATCAAGGAACTGCTGGCAAAACTGAAGTAGTAAGCGGTTAACCGCCGGTTATAATAGGAGGGTAATCATCGGTAAGGTGGTTACCCTTTTTTATGGGGAAGGGAGAAGGGAGAATGGAGAATGGAGAAGGGAGAATGGAGAAGGGAGAATGGGGATCACTGTGGATTTTTGACTACAGTCCCCCTCGTGCCCCTCGTCCCCTTCGTCCCCTTTGTCTGCTTTGTCTGCTTTGTTCCCTTTG
>DATCJQ010000245.1:0-4813 GCA_036562745.1 Flavihumibacter sp. | reverse complement strand
GTCCAGCAGGATGGCTTCCAGAAACTTGATCGGAATATTTTGTTTGGCAGAAATATCAGCAATCAGAATCGGCCCCTCCTGGGCATGTTGTGCCATATAGCTCAAAGCCTTAAGTCCATACTGAGTTTTCTTGGAAATCATACCTGTTACGAAATAAGTGAAAATTAAATGCCCAGCACTTCTTTCATGCCATAAATGCCCTTCTTGCCTTTCAGGAATTCGGCGGCCATCACGGCACCTGTGGCAAATCCGGTGCGATTATGCGCCGTGTGAATGATTTCAATATCGTCAATTTCGGAGGAATACAAAATTTTATGGGTGCCCGGTGCAGGATCAATGCGTTCGCTCCGGATGGAAATTTCATCCGCCTTGTCGCTGACGTGATTCACCCATGATTTGTATTGCGGAAGGATTTGCAGAATCTGTTCGGCGAGGGTAACCGCGGTTCCTGAGGGCGCATCTTTTTTCTGCGTATGGTGAATCTCTTCCATTGATACCCGATATTCCGTCTGACGAGCCATCAGTTCCGCCAGCTTTTTATTCAGTTCAAAGAAGATATTTACCCCAACGGAAAAATTGCTGGCATATAGAAATGCACCCTGCTGCTGCAGGCAATATTCATCCACCGCTTCTTTTTTATCGAGCCATCCGGTGGAACCGCAAACCACCGGTACATGGTGTTGCAGGAGTTTCATCACATTGTCGAAAGCGCTATGCGGACTCGTAAACTCGATCGCTACGTCCACCTTCGAGAGGTTTTCCTCATTGAGATCCTCCAGATTGTTCAGGTCGATTTTCAATACGATGTTATGACCTCTTTCGATGGCAATTTTTTCGATGGCCTGGCCCATTTTCCCATAGCCGACAAGTGCAATATTCATGCGGCAAAGATAAAGGGTTATTTGGTATCGAATAGTTTGCCCGGTTTGGCCTTATGGATATCAAATACAAGGGATAATCCCATGGTGTTTCCCACACCCATCTGGTAGGAATTATTGGGGAGGAGAGGTTTAAGTTTCATGCTGAGTTCGGGACTCACATCAAAATCTTTCAGGTGACCGTCTACGGTAGCATCCACCACATTGAGTCCCCAGAACAAAAGGAATACAAGCACCGAATAATCGATGTTACGCCGGAACTCGCGGCGATAGTTATCGAGCGAGGAGGCCGCATTGTTTTCCACGAAAACCCTGAGATAGGGCGCCACTTTATCCCAGCTGGCCGTATCCTGCGAAACCGTTACATCGTAGGCAAAGCGCACTTCCTTATAGGTTTTGATATTGTCGAAGAAAACATATCCCGTGATGCCAAGAGCGGCATATACAATCGGAACCTTCCAGTATTTCTTGTTGTAAATCTGTCCCCATCCCGGGATGATGGCCGAGCGGATGGTGGCTTTACGCGGACTATGTGGCGCTTTGGCTTTTGCGGGCTGGGTACTATCGGCTGGATCCGGAGCTAAGCTGTCGTCCTTAAGCGGCAGGGTATCGGCCACAGGCACCGTATCGATAGCGGATATCATCAGGAACTGGCGAAGTTCTTCCCTGTGTTGATCCGAAAGGAAAAAGCGCTGTCCCGGGTGCGCGATCAACCGATCCCCACCCAGGAGGAAGAGGAAAAACAGGAAAACCAGTCCTTTTTTTATCATCTGATTAATTCACCGTTATACCCATTAACTCCAGCAGCTTATTCAATTCCTGGATGGAATAATATTCCAATGTGATGCTGCCATGTCCTTTTTTGTTATGGTTCAGCTTCACCTTGGTGCTGAAATGGGATGCTAAATTATCTTCAATTTTTTTGTATGCCGGGGGCAGGCTCGATTTTGGAGCAGTTTTAACAGCTGCACCGTCTTCCTTATACATTTTGCGAACCAGTTCTTCGGTCTGCCTTACAGAGAGTCCCTTGTTCTTGATTTCATTGAAGATATAAAGCTGTTTGTCGACCAGATCCACATTGATCAGTGCACGTGCATGCCCCATGCTGATATCACCATTGCGAACGGCCACCTGGATATCGGGGGGGAGGCGGAGCAGGCGGATATAGTTGGCCACGGTACTGCGTTCCTTGCCCATGCGTTCGGCCACCTGTTCCTGAGTGTAGTTGAGTTCATCCATCATGCGCTTATAGCTCAGGCTCACTTCGATGGCGTTCAGGTCTTCCCTTTGCAGGTTTTCCAGCAGGGCCAGCTCCAGCAGTTGCTGGTCGTCGGCCTGGCGGATATAGGCGGGCAGGTCTTTCAGCCCGGCAATCTTGGAGGCGCGGAAACGGCGCTCACCTGAAATCAGACGGTACTTGCCATTGGGTAGTTTGGATACCGTGATGGGCTGAATGATATCGTGAATCTTGATGGAGGCAGCCAGTTCGTTCAGTGCCTGCTCATCGAAATCATGACGGGGTTGTTTGGGGTTGGTTTCGATCTGACTGATCGGAATACGGGTCATGCTGGTAGCCTGTTCCACTACCTGCGGTTTCAATTGTCCACTTGTACTTTTCAGATCGGCGTCAATATTCTGTAATAAGGAACGAATCCCTTTTCCCAACGCGTCTTTTTTATTAGGATTAGTCATTTTCAGTTCAACATTTAATCATTTAGCCTTCGTCTCCGTCCACATCCATTACTCGTTCTTCCTGGCTGATTTTGGTCATGTTGTTTTTCTGCAGGATTTCTTTCGCGAGGTTGAGGTAATTCACCGAGCCCTTGCTGTAGGCATCGTAAAGGATTACGGGCTTGCCAACGGAGGGCGCTTCACTGATACGGGTATTCCGGTGGATGATGGTATTAAATACCAGTTCATCAAAGTGACGTCTTACTTCGCTTACCACCTGGTTGCACAAACGAAGACGGCCATCGTACATGGTCATCAGGATGCCTTCGATCTGCAGGTCGGGGTTGAGGCGGTTTTGAACAATCTTGATGGTATTCAGCAGTTTGCCCAAACCTTCCAGGGCAAAGAATTCAGTTTGTACGGGAACAATCACGGAATCGGCGGCGGTAAGGGCATTCACCGTAATCAAACCCAGCGAGGGCGAACAGTCGATCACGATAAAGTCGTAGTCAGACTGGATCGGTCCCAGAATTCCCTTCAATACATTCTCGCGATTCGGATAATTGATCATCTCGATTTCGGCTCCTACCAGGTCGATATGGGAGGGAACCACATCCAGATGAGGGATATCTGTTTTCAGAATCACATCGCGGATCGGCGTGCCGTTTACCATACAGTCGTACAGACTCTGGGTAATATTATGAAGATCGAACCCCGTTCCGGTGGTACTGTTTGCCTGTGGATCGGCATCCACCAGCAGGGTGCGGTATTCCAAAACGGCAAAACTGGCTGCCAGGTTGATGGCAGTGGTGGTTTTGCCTACACCACCTTTCTGATTCGCTACTCCAATGATTCTAGCCATATTTCAGTTCCTCTGTCTTGCGGTTTTTCGGGTAAGGTATTAAATCGTTATGCTCTCTCCAATACCTACCAGGTGTAATTTTTTGCCCGCTTTGGAAAACAGTTCCTGCGCCGCCTGGTGGTCTATTTTGATAAAGCCAAACGTATCGTAGTGCACGCCAATTACTTCCTGACACTGAATCATTTCGGCACAGGCCAGCGCATCGGCTACGTCCATGGTAAAATTGTCGCCAATTGGCAAAACCGCAAAATTAAGTTTTGCCCATCGCGGAATCAGTTGCATATCAAGGGTTAAGGCGGTATCACCGGCATAATAAAAAGTGCTGGCGCCGGAAGAGATGATGAATCCCATCGGGTTTCCGCCATAACTGCCATCGGGCAGTCCGCTCGAGTGCTGAGCCACCACGCATTTCACTTTAAAATCGCCAAAATTCCAGGATCCGCCGGTGTTCATGGGGTGGGTATTGGTTACACCCTGCTTGTTCAGCCATTCGTGGATTTCCCAGGCGCAGATCACCAGGGCACCGGTGCGGGTGGCAATCGTCACACAATCGGCAATATGATCGGCATGACCATGCGATACCAATATATAATCAGCTTTAATGCTGTTCACATCAATGGCAGATGCCAGTTCGTTGGGGGTAATAAAGGGATCAAACAGGAGGTGTTTGCCATTGATTACCACCGAAAAACAGGAATGTCCATAATACGTATATTGCATGATCGGCTCCTTTTTTTTGGGTAAGGATGGCAAAAATAACGTTTCACGCCAAAAAAACCGGAACAAACCGGACCGGAGCTTGTTATTGGATAGCAGATTTTTTAGATACCCCGCATGAATTCAACTTATACGATTATTTCCGGAACCAACAGGGTGGGAAGTAATACGTTCAAAATAGCACAACAATACCAGTCGATCCTGGCGGCCAAGGGCATTGATGCCCGACTGGTATCCCTGGTTGATCTGGATGTTAGTACCCGTAACCAGCAGATCCGCGACCTGGAAAAAGAGGTGCTGATTCCGACCACCAAGTTCATTTTCATATCGCCCGAATACAACGGAAGCATACCCGGCGTACTGAAATCCCTGTTCGACAGCAGCGATATTGAAAAGGTCTGGTGGGGGAAAAAAGCACTGCTCACCGGCGTATCCACCGGAAGAGCCGGCAACCTCCGTGGAATGGAACACCTCACCGGCATACTCCATTATTTGAAGATGATGGTTCACCACAATAAACTCCCGATTTCGGTCGTGAATGTATTGCTGAACCTCGATGGCACCATAAAAGATGAACCCACCCTCAAGGCAATCAATCAGCAGTTGGATGAGTTCATCGCTTTTTAAAAACCAGTTTGAATGGGAAGTTCGGGATTGATTTGGGCCCTCTTGGTCATCCTTATCC
>DATCJQ010000244.1:0-3458 GCA_036562745.1 Flavihumibacter sp. | reverse complement strand
GAAATAACCCTTGCGCAGGAACTGATAGCGTTCATCAAATTTCGACTTCAGCAGCGCCGGTTCGGCATAAACGGTATCGATCACTTTTAATGAATCGGGATTCAGGTAAGATTTGAAATCGCCCTCCTCATTGCTGGGATCTTCCACGCGGAACAGACGATCGTACAAACGCACTTCGGCAGTCACCGCATGCTTCACGCTCACCCAGTGCAGGGTTCCTTTTACGTGAATGCCTGAACGATCCTCACCGCTCTTGCTCTCGGGAATATAGGTACAGTGCAGTTCCGTTACTTTTCCATTCTCGTCTTTGATCACTTCATCACAACGGATGATATAGGCGCTTTTCAGACGCACCATTTGTCCGGGCGCCAGACGGAAATATTTTTTCGGCGGATTCTCCATAAAATCTTCCGCTTCGATATAGATTTCACGGGAGAAGGGCACTTCGCGGTATTCAATATTTTCCGCTTCCGGATTTTCCTCGCTGTGCAGCATTTCTTCCTGACCTTCCGGGTAGTTAGTGATCACTACTTTAAGGGGATCAAACACCACCATACGACGCAGCGCAATCTTGTTCAGATCCTCACGTACGCAGAATTCCAGCAGCGATACATCGATCATGTTTTCGCGTTTGGCAATACCAATGCGTTCGCAGAAATCGCGGATGCTGAAAGGCGTATACCCTCTTCTGCGCAAACCCGAAATCGTGGGCATACGGGGATCATCCCAGCCGCTCACGTGTTTCTCATTTACCAGTTGCAGCAATTTTCGTTTACTCGTAACCGTATAGTTCAGGTTGCGGCGCGCAAACTCATATTGATGCGAGGGGAAAATTTCCAGGTTTTGAATACACCAGTCGTAGAGTTCGCGGTGCGGAACAAATTCCATGGTACAGAGCGAGTGGGTTACGCCTTCAATGGAATCACTTTGTCCGTGTGCGAAATCATACATCGGATAAATGCACCATTTGTCGCCGGTGCGATGGTGATGCGCATGTTTGATACGATAGAGCACCGGATCGCGCATGATCATATTCGGATGCGCCATATCGATTTTGGCGCGAAGCGTACGGCTTCCGTCGGGGAACTCCCCTGCTTTCATCCGTTCGAGCAGATCGAGGTTTTCCTCCACGGAACGATCGCGATAGGGACTGTTAACGCCTGGTTGGGTGGGCGTTCCCTTCATCGCGGCAATTTCCTCGGATGTGGAGTCATCCACATAGGCCAATCCTTTTTTGATCAGGATTTTCGCATATTCATACAGCTGATCGAAATAATCCGATGCGTAGAGTTCGTTTTTCCAGGTGAATCCCAGCCACTTGATATCTTCCTTGATACTTTCCACATACTCGGTGTCCTCGGTAACCGGATTGGTATCATCGAACCGAAGATTGGTATAACCGGGATATTTTTGGGTGAGTCCGAAATTCAGGCAAATACTGGATGCATGCCCGATATGCAGATAGCCATTGGGCTCCGGCGGGAACCTGGTGACAATGCTTTTATACTTACCGGACGCCAGGTCCGCTTCTATGATTTCCTCAATAAAATTGAGTCCTTTCTCTTCTTCTTTCTTGATATCACTCATAATGGTTCCTTTGGAAGGGCAAATTTACGCCCTTTTTCGCTGACTTACAGGCCGTTTTAGCTTCTGGCTCCGAAGAGCAGGCTGCCGATTCTGACCAGGGTGCTGCCCTCTTCCAGCGCGATTTTGTAATCATTGCTCATTCCGAAACTGAGGATGCGTTCAGCCGGATTCTCCATGACGGATGGCAGCCATCGGTCGGCCATGTGCACCAGCTGTTGAAATTCGCGCCGAACCAGGGCCTCATTTTCCGAAAAGGATGCCATTCCCATCATGCCGCGGATCCGCACGCCACGGTAGGTTTCCGGCTCGTTGCGGAGCGAATTGACCAGGGTTTCCAGCTCGGCCTCATCCAGCCCGAATTTGGTCTCCTCGCTGGCAATATACACCTGGAGCAGACAATCGATGGTGCGCCCCGCCCTGAGGGCCTGTTTGCTGATTTCTTTCAGCAATTTCTGACTGTCCACGCCGTGGATCAGGTGCACAAATCCGGCTATATATTTCACCTTGTTCGACTGCAGGTGCCCGATAAAATGCCAGCGTACATCGTCGGGCAACTGGGGTTGTTTTTCCATCAGCTCCTGCACATAATTTTCGCCGAAATCGCGATGCCCGGCATCATAGAGTTCCTTAATGGTGCTTACGGGCTTGAGCTTGCTTACGGCCACCAGCTGCGCGTTGTGCCGGGCGCACTGGGCTTTGATCGCTTCGTAATTTGAAAAGTTCACAGACATGGGGCAAAGTTAAGGAGAAGGGGGAAGGGAGAACGGAGAACGGAGAAGGGGGAAGGGAGAATGGAGAAGGAACTGTTCGGGAACCATCCGATTGCAAGACACGGAAGGTGAAGCAGACAAGGCAGACAAGGCAGACAAAGCAGACAAAGGGAACGGGCAGACAAGGCAGACGGCAGACGAAGGGAACGGTAGGCGGAGGGAACAATGCAAACTGGCCAGCCAGGCAGACTAAACCTAGACTAAGCAGCAGGAAATGCGAGCAGGCAAAGGATACTTAATACAATGCAAGCGGGCCTTCCTATCCGGCTGAAAGCAAACGGTACCGGCACCAGCATTCAGAAAATAAAGGACAAAAAAAAGCGCCCTTCACGAAAGAAGTGGCGCTTAAGCAAGCAAAACCAAACCTATTTTAATACGGAGCGACTGATTACAATTCGCTGGACCTCCGATGTACCCTCGTATATCTGGGTAATCTTCGCGTCCCGCATCAGGCGCTCGACGTGATATTCCTTAACAAAACCATAGCCTCCGTGGATCTGCACAGCTTCGGTGGTGGTCCACATCGCCGTTTCAGATGCATACAATTTAGCCATGGAGCCGCTCAGCGTATAATCGCGACCGTTATCTTTTTCCCAGGCGGCTTTCAGGCAGAGCAGGCGCGATGCTTCGATCCGCGTAGCCATATCCGCCAGTTTAAACTGGATGGCCTGGTGATGCATAATCTCCTTGCCAAATGCCTTTCGCTGCTTGGAATAGGCCAGGGCCAGTTCATAGGCACCGCTTGCAATGCCCAGGGCCTGCGAAGCAATTCCAATCCGGCCACCTGCCAGGGTTTTCATTGCAAACTTAAAACCAAATCCGTCTTCTCCAATCCGGTTTTCTTTCGGCACTTTCACATCGGTGAAAGAGATACTATGCGTATCGCTGCCGCGAATTCCCAACTTGTTTTCCTTGGCACTGACTGTAACACCGGGCCAGTTCTTTTCCACTATAAAAGCGTTGATTCCATGCGAACCCTTCGACACGTCGGTTTGTGCCATCACCAGGTACACCGAGGCCGACGATCCGTTGGTAATCCAGTTCTTGGTTCCGTTCAGCAGGTAATAATCGCCCTTATCTTCGGCTGTGGTATGCTGTGAG
>DATCJQ010000233.1:0-4055 GCA_036562745.1 Flavihumibacter sp. | reverse complement strand
TCCAGTAGTCAGTCGGACCCTTAACCAATGGGTGTTTTCTGATTTGGTATACCCGGTTTTTTCCAGGATATAGACAGGATAAAAGAGAAGAAGTAGATCTGTTACATAAGCTAAGGTTTAAATATCACAAAGGTCAAGTTAGTGCCAAGCTTATCCAAATGACATAATCCCCAATTTGGCTATGCGTCTAACCAAATCAGACAAAAACTCCGAGTTGATAAAGACTTCTCTTTAGCACCATCTAAAGTTTTTATTTATCCTATTCCGTTTTTTCTATTCAACCGTGATCACAGTTTCTCAATCAGTAATATTTCTCTTACTAACGTTTATGCATACACGTAATTAAAGGTTTGTATCCTGCACTGCATTTTTTGTTTTGAAACTGTATGGCGCCTTGCAGGAAATCCATTTGTGGGGAGTGGACAAAAAGTTCAGCGCTGTCGGGAGCATCAATGCATTTGAACTATATGCAGAACCCAGCCTCGGAAAGAACTGGAAACTGAGGGTGGGAAGGCAAGCCATATCGCTGGATAACGGAAGAATATTTTCAGCAGCGCCCTGGGGACAACAGGGCCGATCACACGAAGGAATCCGTTTGCTATTCCACAACAAACTTGAATCGGATCTGATCTTTGCTTTCACCCGCAACTATTATGAACCCTTCGACAGAGCCTACTCTCCCGTAGCCGCCCATCAATACAAACACCTCTGGGTACACCATCTGAAATCGAAACTGGGAGCAGGGTTCACACTTACCACCATCAATGCTGCGGATGTATTCAAGATGCAGTAAGCAATAATCATTAGGCCCGCATCACCAATGGGGGAAGACTGGAATGGATTTCGGCTCCTTTTTATGCCAGTTTCTCGGGATACTATCAACATGGGCAAACGAATGCCCAGAAAACCATACAGGCATGGTATATCCAACCCGAGCTGGCATTGAATTCAAAAAAGCAGACCACCCGATTGGGGTTCGAACTATTGAGTGGCGAGCGGGAAAACGCTCCCGATAAAGATTATTCCTTTGTGCCCTTATACGGAGTGGCCTGGAAATTCATGGGCAATATGAATCTCTATGCGCGTTTCCCCACAGATGTTGGGCGGCACGGACTTTTTAATCCCTATTTATTTCTGATTCGCAGAATCAACTCAAAACTGAGTCTGCGTTTGGACGGTCATCTTTTCTATTCACAACACGCGCTGACCGATTCGAACGGAGGCAAACAACCGAAGTTTCTCGGCGTGGAGATGGATGGATCACTGAACTATAAACCAACCAGACAATTGGATATCCATTACGGCCTCTCCTTTTATTTCCCGCAGGACAATACTTCCCTTTTGGGCAAAATTCCCAATACAGCGGCCACACCGGTTTGGTCGTATCTGATGATCTCCTATCAGCCAGGGCTATTCGAAAAACGCTGGCGATAATCTATTATCCTGTCAGAAATACCAGGTCAGACTTGCACGCAGGAAAAACGGCGTACCGGGGGTAAAATGAATTTCAGACACGGGGTCGGGTTCATTCTGTAACCGGCTCTCGGTATCGAACTGGGTCTCCTTCCATTTGGTGTTGAGAAGGTTCTGAATGGCAATTCCCGCTTCCCACCGGGGCATGGTGTAATTAACGGCAGCATCCACCACAAAATATCCTTTGGCTTTAATGGAATTGTCTTCGTTAGCCGGACGATCGCCCATATAACGATAGCGCAAACTTCCGTTCCATCCGCTTTGCTTTCTATAGGTGAATCCGCCTATACTGGTGAAACGCGGAGCCAGGGGCAGATAACGTTCTTCTTTCGCAACGCCCAGCGCACGGGGATCGGTAAGATTCAGGTCTGCATCTGCAAAAAGATTTTTTACCAGCTCATACCTTGCAGAGAGATCAAAGCCCATTCTCCGGGTGCGACCACCGGCTTCCACCACGCCCTCATCGCCAACATAAACAAATTCCTGATCCAGCCAGAGATACCAAATGGCCGATTGCAGCACCAGTTTTCGTCCCAGTTTGAATACACCACCCAGATCGGAACCATATGCCGGCGGAATCACTTTCTTACCATTCTGTGCAACCGCCACCCGCGTATCATTGCTGTGGAATCCACGGCCGTTATACAGATACAGCTGCACCTTATCATTGAGACGAAGATTGAAATTCAGTTTCGGACTCAGCATAGCGGCATCGGCACTGGCAGAACCACCGGCCAGACGATCCTGGTATTTATTATTAAAATAATCTGCCCGAAGGGCGCCGGTGATATCAAGTTTCGGACTCACGGAAAACTTCTGGGAGAAATAGGCAGCGCCATTGAACTCATTGACATCGCCCATCATGATTTCCTCATTGTTTATTTTTCGGTTAATGGTGCGGGTTAGTTCCACATCATTCACATCATCATAGCGAATCTGTACCCCAGCACGGCTTTCGGTTTCGATATTTCCCAGTTTGTAACGTTTTTGGTAAGAGCCGTTGTATCCCAAAACATTCCGCCCTTCCCGCTGGCGGATCTGATCGCCATTAACGGGATCCTCTTTGAAAAAGGTAAAGTTGGAATAGAGTTCAAAATTGTAACGACTATAAAAAATCTGATTCCGCAGCACAGCGCCGTTACCAAGGTTGGTAAGTAATTGCAGGTTGGCATTGTAACGGGATGTCTTCCCTCCTTCCGTATCATCAATGGCACCATAAAAACCTATCAGTCCATTCTCCACCGCGCGATCAGGAATCTGCCCGGATGCATCCCACCTGCTTGAAAATCCGGTCAGCGTAGCCGTGAGCGTAGAACGATCCGAAATCGCCGCATGATATTTAAGTATTCCGTTGAAACGATTAAAGTGCTGGGGACTTTCGAAATACCCCTTTGTATAGGAACCTTCTCCGGCAATATAAAGGCTCTGGTCGCGGCGATCGGACCTGGGCTTCAACAGATTTATTCCCGCTATCGCACGGCCCGTCCCGAACTGTCCGCCTTCCAGTTTTACAAAATTCTTTTCCAGATAATCGCGGGTGCGGAACTCCACAAAACCAGCCGTATTGAAATTGCCCTTGTCGGCAAAATAAGGTCCTTTGTTAAAATTCACTTTCTCGATAAGTTCGGGAATGGTAAAATGCAAATCCGCATACCCCTGACCGTGAGCATGGCTCACCATATTCACCGGCATACCGTCTACGGATATGGCAATATCGGTACCGTGATCAATATCAAATCCACGCAGGAAAATTTGCTCTGCTTTACCGCCTCCGGCATGCTGCCCGATGAAGAGCCCCGGTACCATGCGCAAAATTTCCTGGGAATTATTAATCGGGCGGAGGTGGATATCCAGATCGCTGATGGTTTTGAAAACGCCGTTATTGGCAGCGGCCCGTACACTAACCTCCTCGAGGCTGGACACTTTGGGTTTCAGGTACACCGCTGCAGGAGGATTACCCGCCGCCGACCAATCGATTACCTGCTGCTCAAAACCAATGCAGGATACATACAGTTTTGTAATAATAGCAGGAAGAGATTGCAGGTTCACAAAGCCGTTCTCATCCGAACTGGTGTAAAAGATTTTGTCTTCAGACTGCACAAATGCATCGGCCACCGGCACTTTTGTTTCATCATTGTACAAGTAGATGCCTTTTAACTGCTGTGCGTTAACACCCGAACAAATCAACAAAACTCCAAGAAGTACAAATAATCTTACCATCTGCATAACAATGTTTTGAGGCAGGGTCAGAGACAACCCTGTCCAAATTAGCAGCGGCAAATTTACCGACTAAAGCCTAAGAAACTACACCTCTCTGTTACCGTTCGACACTTCGCGGAAGAAATGGGCACTCATTTTAGGTATTCTTTGCTGGGTTTTGAAATCGACATAGACCATGCCGAAGCGGTTTCCGAAACCGGCATTCCACTCCAGGTTATCCATCCACCGTGAAAGAGATACTGGTTTCCTCCAATATGGGGATGAGTTTCGGCACGCTGGTGGTATTTGCGATGATCAGCGGATTTTTCATCATCGGCCTTACGCTGTATTCTTCTGCGCTCGACCGGATCAAGGACTACGGA
>DATCJQ010000231.1:0-3534 GCA_036562745.1 Flavihumibacter sp. | reverse complement strand
CTGCTGCACGGCAAATGCACCGGCGGTATGAATATTTTCGGCAATCAGGGAGGCCATGGGATCCGACATATTGATGCCCGCTCCCCGCTTGGGCAGATAGGCCGTTACGGGCAGCAGCTCGCGGTCGCTCCATAAACGCAGGGATGATTCCACCCCCACTCCCAGCACTGCCATAGGCCGCTCGGCCGTTCCCAGGTTGAAACTGCCCACTTTCACATAATCAGCCATGGTGGTTACCCGGGTATAATTGCTGTCCACCCCCTTCAGGTAAACAATGGTTTGCGCTTCGCCGTTCTGGATCAGGGCCTTTTCTTCCACCACTTTCGACCAGGCTGTGATACCGGGAATGGTGGCCAGGGCTTTTTCCTGATCGCTGCTTAACCGGAGGATTTTCCCCTCGGCGGGCACAATTTTTAGTTCGGTATAAAAAGTGGCGTAGAGAGATTTTACCAGGTCTTCAAACCCGTTGAACACGCTGAGCACCACGATCAGGGAAGCCGTGCCCACCACCACTGCCACCACGCTCACCCAGGCGATGATATTGATGGCATTGGTCGACTTCTTCGATTTGAAATAGCGCCAGGCGAATAAAAAATTCAAGGGAAGAGGGTTTAGTTAGCTCGGTTAAGCCTCGGGGGGAGTATCCCGCGGAGACTCATCCTTTTTGATTTTATCAAACAATTCCTCCATTTTGAACACATAGTCCAGGGTATCATCAAGATAAAACTGCAGCTCCGGAATCCGCCGAACCTGGTGCTTGATAGCCGCCGCCAGCTCGCGTTTGATTTCCCAGCTCCTTTCCGCCAGCTTTTTCATGGCTGCTTTGGGATCGGGCACCTTAAACAAACTGATATATACACGGGCTTCCAGCAAATCCGGAGTCATTTTCACGGAAGAAATGGACACCATCCCCCCGTCCATCATGGTCAGGCCAAGGTGTTGAAATACCTGGTTCAGTACCCCCTGGATTTCACCGGCTACCTGCTTCTGTCGTTTTGTCTCCTTTTGCATAGGGGTCATCGCTTGATTCCTGCAAAGAAACAAAGAATTCGGGAGCCCACCACCCTAATTTCCTTAGGTTTGCAGTTTCTATTTAATTGGTGAAATGAAGAAGTTTTCGCTCGTTTTTAAATATCTGGCAGACAAAAAAGGAAATATCCTGTTTTATTTCCTGTTCAACCTTCTCTCCATCCTGTTTTCCCTGGTATCCCTGGCCATGCTGGCCCCCTTTCTCCAATTGCTGTTCGGACTGGAAAAAAGATCCCTGGTGGAACCAAATTTCGAGTGGACTGCTTCCGCGGCCATTGACTACATGAAATACCAGCTGGGGATGCTGATCGAGACCAAGGGACCCGTGCCTGCGCTGGCTACCATCTGCGTGGTGATCATTATCTCCATATTCTTCAAGAACCTCTTTCTCTACCTCGGTCTGCGCATGCTGACCCCCATGCGTAACCACGTGATGACCAAGCTGCGGGCGGAGCTCTATTCCAAAATCCTGACCCTTCCTATCGGCTATTTCACCGAACAGCGCAAGGGCGATATCATCAGCCGCATGAGCAACGACGTGAACGAGGTGGAATGGAGCATCATCGGCGCCATGGAAGTGCTGGTAAAAGAACCCCTGACCCTGATCATCATCGTCAGCTCCCTGATTTTCCTGAGTCCGCAACTCTCGCTTTTCCTGGTGGTGCTGCTGCCGATTATGGGCTTTGTGATCGGACGGGTGAGCCGTACCCTCAAAAGACAGTCCAACCAGGCCCAGGTGCAACAGGGTCTCCTGCTCTCCGTGCTCGATGAAACCCTGGGCGGTATGCGGGTGATCAAGGCTTTCAATGCCGAAAAACTGATTTCTGAAAAGTTCAGCAGCATCAACCGCTTCCTGAACCATATCCGCAACACCATGAACTTCCGCCGCGATCTGGCTTCGCCCATGTCGGAATTCCTCGGGGTACTGGTGCTTTGCGCCATCCTCTGGTTCGGCGGACAATTGGTGCTCCGCGATGAAGCCGGATTGGATGCAGCAGGATTCATTACCTATATCGTTTTCTTCACGCAGATCATCAATCCCTCTAAGGCCTTTTCCAACGCTTACTACAATGTTCAGCGTGGTACAGCTGCCATCGAACGGATTGAGGAAATTCTGAACGCACCCGTTCGCGTGGAGGAATCCCAATCGCCCAAAACCCTTACTTCGTTTAACCATAGCATTGAATTCCGGAATGTTTCATTTGCCTATGATGATACCGTTATCCTGGAAGATATCAACCTGGTGATTGAAAAGGGTAAGACCGTGGCACTGGTGGGATCATCCGGTTCGGGCAAATCCACCCTGGCCGATCTGGTGCCGCGTTTCCATGATGTAACCAAAGGGGAGATACTCATCGACGGCGTTAACATCAAAGAGTATTCGCTGGAATCCATCCGGAACCAGCTCAGCATTGTAACGCAGGAACCGATTCTGTTCAATGATACGATTGCAGCCAATATTGCATTGGGACTGCCGGAAGCCGATCAGGCAGCTATTGAAAACGCCGCCAAAGTGGCCAATGCGCATAATTTTATCATGCAGAAAGAAGCGGGCTATGCCACCAATATCGGTGATCGCGGAAGCAAACTCAGCGGCGGTGAACGTCAGCGTCTGACCATCGCCAGGGCATTATTGAAAAATCCGCCTATCCTGATTCTCGATGAAGCCACCAGCTCACTCGATACGGAAAGCGAACGCCTGGTGCAGGATGCCATCGACAATATGATGCAGCATCGGACCAGTATTGTGATAGCACACCGACTGAGTACGATCCGTCATGCGGATGAAATCATAGTATTGCAAAAAGGCCGCATCGTGGAACGCGGTAATCACGAAAGCCTGCTCAGCCAGAATGGATTCTACAAACGTCTGGTGGATATGCAGGAGGTGAAATAAATTTGAATTAACCTAATATTGAACGCATGAGACAAATTCTCTTTGGCATTTGCTTTTTGGGATGGGCAGTAGTAGCATCTGCACAACAACCCGTTAGCTATGAACAGGCATTCAAGGGCGCTCAAACAAATATCACGAAGCCCCTGCCTTCCGTTGCACGATGGATTGATGCAAAGCATTACCTGGAAATCCGCAACGAAAACAACAGTCAGAAAACCTATAAGGTGAACGCCGAAACCGGTGCGGCTGAAGTTTACAACGGTCCTGTTTCGGATAAGCCCGGAGTGGCGGTTCCCGCTATCGCGGTGGGCGGTGCACGCAACCAAACCAGCTCTCCCGACGGAAAATATTTCGCATATACCAAGGCAGATAACAATCTCTATATCCAGGAGATTGCCACCAAAAAAGAAACCCGTCTCACTTCCGACGGAAATGACTCGGTGCTGAACGGTTATGCTTCCTGGATTTATTTTGAAGAAATCCTCGGACGTGCATCCCGTTACAAGGCTTTTTGGTTTAGTCCCGATGGAAAATACCTCGCATTCATGCGTTTTGATGAGTCGGGTATGCCGGTGTTCCCGATCTACGTGGCCGATGGTCAGCATGGA
>DATCJQ010000228.1:0-4075 GCA_036562745.1 Flavihumibacter sp. | reverse complement strand
CTGCTGCGACAACTCCGGTTCCGCCTGCGAAGCGATCTCTACGCGCTGGGAGAAACCAGGCAATTGCTCCGACGGTACGATCAGCAAATTGAGTTATTGCAGAGTTTTTTGAATTCCTATACCAAGCAGGCAGAGAAAGGTAATATTCCCCTCAAGGATCTGGTGCGACTTAAAGGCGCCTATCTCAAACTCACCAACGAACGATCTGAGCTCTACAAGGAATACCTCGACAAGCAAAACAGTCTCCAAACCCTCCTTCATACCGGGGCAACCATCGAATTTAAGTTCGGGGAGAACGACATAACCGGGTATATCCGTTTACGAAGTCTCGACGAGATCAACACCGAGGCGATGCAGCATCGTCCAGAATTACAGATCGTACAAACCAACAAACAATTGGCAGAGCAATACCTTCAATATCAGAAGCGCCTGGCCATCCCTGACCTGAACCTCTTTACCAGCTACGCCCAACGCAGCGGGGCTTTCAACAATGAAATCAATGCGGGATTTGCCATTCCCCTCACACTTTGGAATAGAAACAAGGGCAATATCAAATCGGCACAATACCGGGTGCAGGAAGCGGATTATAGCCTGCAGTCGATGGAAAACGAAATGATGAACGAGATCAGGAATGCCTATATGCTGTACACGCAAACCGTCGCCGAATACCAGAAAGCAGTATCACTCTATAACAAGGATTTTGAACTGACAAGCAGGGGCATCAACGAAAATTTCGCGCGTGGCAATGTGAATCTGATGGAGTTTATCGACTTTTTTGAAGCCTATTATGATGTCCTGGAGCAGTTATCGCGATTGAAGATCCGATTGGTGAATGCTGCTGAGCAAATTAATCTTCTAACGGGTAAAGATATTTATTGATATGAAAGGATCAGGATTTTCGCAATTAATACTCATTGTCTGTGCAGCACCCATTTTGCTGGTTGCAGGGTGCAACTCAAAACAGCTGGAAGAAAAAGCGATTGCATTCTCCATGAGCGAAACCATGATGAACCAGTGCGAATTTGCCAGGGCAACGCTGAAAGATGTGAAAAATGAAATCCGCCTGTTCGGAAAGATCGAGGCGGATAATAACCGAACGGCACAGGTCTTTTCCGTAGTCGGGGGGCTTGTAACATCCATCAAAGCCGGATTGGGGGATTATGTGAAGGAAGGCGATGTGCTCGCGACTATTCAGAGTACGGAAGTGGCCACCTTTCAGAAAGAGCGGATGAATGCCCTCAACGATGTGGCAATTGCGGAAAAAGCGCTGAAAGTGGCAAAAGAACTTTACGAAGGCAAGCTGAATACCGAGAAAGATGTGGTAGCTGCGGAAATCGAACTGGAAAAGGCCAGGGCTGAACTGGCTCGGATTCAACAGGTTTATGGCATCTATGATATCAAACCGGGATCGGTATTTCCCGTGCGGGCGCCGATTAGCGGATTTGTAATCAAGAAGAATATTAACCGGAACGAACTCTTACGTCCGGATGAGAACGAGCCGCTCTTCGCCATTGCAAACACCAGCGAAATCTGGGCAGTGGCCTATGTGAACGAAAGTGATATCTCTCAGATCAAGGAGAATTACGATGTGGAGGTGAATACGCTGGCCTTCCCCGATAAGCATTATCAGGGCAAGATCGAGAAAATTTACAACGTGATCGACCCCACCACCAAGTCGATGAAATTCCGCGTTCGGATAGCAAACGACGATTATCATCTCAAACCAGATATGAACTGCACCGTAAGTGTGCATTACTCCGAGGACAAACAAATGGTAGCGGTGCCCTCTTCCGCCCTGATTTTTGATAAGAGTAAATACTGGGTGATGGTTTTTCACGACCGGAACAATATCGAAACCCGTCGCGTGGAAGTATATAGAAAGCTTGGGGATATCACTTACATACAGTCTGGGTTAAACGAAGACGAAACGGTCATAACGAAAAATAGTCTGCTTATCTATGATGCGTTGAATGATTAACCGGAATAAAAATCTGTAGCCTTGAATAGTTTCCTAAAGAATATTGTTTCGTTTTCACTTAAGAATAAGTTCTTCACTTTCTTCTGGGTGGGGGTAATCGCCATTGCCGGGATCTTCAGTTTCATAAAGATTCCCATCGAAGCGTTTCCGGATGTGACCAACACGCAGATCATCATTGTAACGCAGTGGAACGGGCGGAGTGCGGAGGAAGTGGAGCGATTTGTGACCACGCCGATCGAAATCGCCATGAACAGTGTGCAGCGCAAGACCAATGTGCGCAGTATTACTATGTTCGGACTCTCGGTGATCAAAGTGATTTTTGATGACGATGTGGAAGATTTTTTCGCCCGGCAACAGGTGAATAACCAGTTGCGAAATGTGACGCTTCCGGAAGGGGCGGAGCCGGATGTGCAGCCGCCCTATGGTCCCACCGGCGAAATTTTTCGTTATGTGCTCAAGAGCGAGAGCCGCGATACCCGTGACCTGCTCACCATTCAGAACTGGACCATTGATCGCGAACTGCGGCGGGTACCTGGTGTGGCGGATATTATTGCCTTCGGCGGACAGGAGAAAATTTATGAGATATCGGTGGATCCGCTTGAACTGCAGCAGTATGATCTCACACCCCTGGAACTTTATGAGGCGGTGAGCAAATCCAATCTCAACGTGGGTGGTGACGTAATAGAGAAAAATGGGCAGGCATATGTTGTACGCGGGATCGGATTGCTTGATAGCAAACAGGATATTGAAAACACCATCGTGGATATTTTCAACGGCAATCCCCTGCTGGTTAAGCATGTGGCTACCGTGCAGGAAACCAGTGCGCCGCGCGTTGGACAGGTGGGGCTGAACGATAATGATGATGTGGTGGAAGGGATCGTGGTTATGCGAAAAGGGGAAAATCCCACTGAGGTCCTGGCCCGCGTTAAGGAGAAGATTGAAGAGCTCAATACATCCATTCTTCCCAGTGACGTGAAGATAGAGACCTTTTATGATCGCGATAACCTGATGGCTTATTGTACCCGCACGGTGATGAATAACCTTCTGGAAGGCGTTGTGCTGGTAACTGTGATCGTGTTCCTATTTATGGCCGACTGGCGCACTACCCTGATTGTTGCCCTGGTGATACCGCTTTCGTTATTATTCTCCTTCCTTATGCTGAAGATGAAGGGGATGAGCGCCAACCTGCTTTCCCTCGGGGCCATCGACTTCGGGATTATTATCGACGGCGCCGTGGTGATGGTGGAAGGGCTATTCGTGGCACTCGATCACCAGGCGAAAAAAATGGGGATGCAAAGGTTTAATTCCCTCGCCAAATTGGGGTTGATCCGCACTACCGGCACTCAAATGGGTAAGGCAATATTTTTCTCCAAGCTGATCATAATTTCTGCGCTGCTCCCGATTTTCTCTTTCGAAAAAGTGGAGGGAAAGATGTTTTCTCCCCTCGCCTGGACGCTGGGTTTTGCCCTGCTGGGGGCATTGATCTTTACCCTGACCCTGGTGCCCGTGCTTTGTTCCATCCTGTTGCGGAAAAATGTGCGCGAGAAGGAAAATGCCTTTACGCGTTTTGTAAATGGAACCGTTTTACGCGCGTTTAACTGGACTTTTGCGCACAAAAAGTTTACCCTGCTTCTTGCCTCTGTTTCCTTTTTGTTAACCATTGTGTCAACGCGCTGGTTGGGTACCGAGTTTTTGCCCCAGCTGAATGAAGGCGCTCTGTGGGTGGAAGCCAAGATGCCTATGAGTTATTCGCTGCCCAAAACGGTGGAGATGGTGCGGGTGCTGAGAGAAGAACTGAACAGGTTTCCCGAGGTGAACGGCGTGTTGTCGCAAACGGGACGTAGCAACGACGGTACCGATCCCAGCGGATTTTATTATGTCCAGATGCAGGTGAATCTGAAACCGAAAGAGGAGTGGGGACGCAAACTTACCCTCGATGAACTGGTGGAAGAGATGGACAGGGAACTGAAAAAATACCAGGGCATCAATTACAACTATTCGCAACCGATTATCGATAATGTGGCCGAAGCCGTTGCCGGGATGAACGCGTCCAATGCGGTGAAAATTTATGGCGATGATCTCGCCCGCCTCGATGAA
>DATCJQ010000558.1:0-2433 GCA_036562745.1 Flavihumibacter sp. | reverse complement strand
ATATAGGACGGGGTGGTTTGCCGGTCTGTCCGGTCTGAATGCGCTTCGTACGTTCATACCGGCGATTTTCCGAATGCACCCGATCTACAAAGAGGTCTACAAAATCCAGTTCCACAATTTTATCGGGAACCAGGCGCTGTGCGCGCAGTTCGTACTCGGTAAAAAAGCGCACATTCCTGAAAGCCCTGGCATTCAGATCGCGAACCATTTGCTGCTGCAACCAGTCGTTCTGAAATCCCCAGTAAGAATAGCTGTAGCGATAATAATTCACCGGATTCACCAGCACGCGTGTGATGGCTTTTTCATTGGCCAGCTCCAGCAGCGAGTTCACATCCTTATAACCCGGCCAGGCCTTATTGGCATTTTCAAAAAGATCGACGGCAGTTTGCGCATGCTGTCTTGTATTATAACTGAGATAGGTTCTTCCCGCATTGTAATATTGTTCTGCAGCCTGTTGCCGCACCTGCTCCAACCGGGGCAGCGGATCCTGCAGATAAGGCAGCTTTCGGTCGATATCCGGAATCTTTCTGATTCGGTTATACATCAGCTGTACCACTTCCCACTCTTTTGCTGTAACCATCAGCTGGTCGGCGGTCTGACTTCCCGTGACGGATGCATCCGATTTCCGAAGCCGGGTCTGGAAGGCCGCATCGTATGCATCACCGACCTGCCGGATCAGATTTTTATCCGTTGGATTTTTTTCCAGGCCTTCGATCAGTTCAAGTACTGCCTTGTCTTCTTCGCTGTAATACTTACTCAACCTGCCGGAACTGCCACATCCCCAGCAAATAAGGGCCATTAATAGAAAAGGATGGAAGACCCGCATACATATATATTTTTGTTTATACAAATTACAACAAATCAGGCCCTGGTGAAACGGTTTTGTTATTGGCATGAAAATTAGATGATTAAGACCGCCCTGCGCATTTGTGCAAAAAGGCTCAACTCTTTGATAATAACCTTAACTTACTAAAGAACCAAAAACTCGTGCTATGGTTTCAATTGTAATTCCTGTTCTCAATGAGGGTGCGACCATCAGGAAAGTGATCCGAACAATCCGGAAAACCAGCCTGCCGCATGAAATCATTGTGGTGGATGACAATTCGAGCGATAATACCATCGCGGAAGCGATGAAAGAATCAGTGCGAATACTCACCAGCAGCCAGCGTGGCAAAGGTTTGTCGATGAGAGAGGGATTACTGGCTGCCAAGTTTGATGTAATAGTTTATCTCGATGGCGATATCACCACTTACCCCAATGATGTGGTGGACCTGCTCGCCAAACCCATCCTCGAGGGAAGGGCTGATTTTGTAAAATCACGCTTCACCCGCCAGGCAGGAAGGGTTACCCAACTTGTGGCCAAACCGCTTTTGAGTATTTTATTCCCCGAATTGGCCCACCTCGATCAGCCGCTAAGCGGGATGATCGCCGCAAGAAAATCGCTGCTTACCAATATCAGTTTCGAAAAAGACTATGGCGTGGATGTGGGACTGCTGATTGACGTTTATAAACAGGGTGCCCGTATCGAGGAGGTAAATATAGGCCGCGTGCAGAATGCCATGCAAAGTCTGGAACAGCTGGGAAAAATGTCAAAACAGGTATCCCGCACCATCCTTCGAAAAGCAGATGCAGAGGGATTACAAAGTTTGGCCACTATTGGTGAGATCAACCTCATCAGTCGCCAACTGGAATCCTCGGTACTGGAATCTTTCGAAAACATGCAGAAAATGGTGCTGCTCGAAATGGACGATGTGGTACTCCAGGGGCGATACCTGGTACAGGCTGCCCAACAGCTTGGATTAACCGAAGAACTGTTGCCGATAGTTTCCACCGCAGCACCGGCTGCAGACAAAATCAGGGCAGTTGCCGCCGTCTTTAAGGGAGCCAGTCTGCCCGATTTGCTGGAAATCGCTGATCAGATGCCCCTGGTGCCCGGTATCCATGAAGTAATTGCCGAACTGAAAAAGCGGGGTTACACGGTGGGACTGGTATCGGAAATCTTCTCCTTTGTGGCCAACCATATCAAGAACACGCTCGGAATCGATTTTGTGGTAAGCAATAAAATGATATTGGATGAAGGGATAGTCACCGGCGAACTGGAGCTGGCTCCCTATTTCGAATTCGAAATCGATCCCGACAAAACAAGCTTTGCCATGGAATCAAACTATGGTAAGGAGCATCTGTTTTCGTATATACAGGATCGTTATAAACTTCATGCATCCAACATAGTTTATGTAACGGCCAGCCGGAGGGATAATCCCTGTTTGCAACGCGCAGGAATTGGTTATTTCTTTGAATCGGAGAATATCAGGGATTTACTGCAAATCATACCGGGCAAGGAAGAAAAAACAAAATGGATCGGTTTGCCCAACCCTTCCAAGCCCGCCACGCTGGTGTTGCCCGCCATCTTACTAACGGCAATGGGTATTTTGG
>DATCJQ010000218.1:0-6421 GCA_036562745.1 Flavihumibacter sp. | reverse complement strand
ATGCTGGAGGAATTGGGCGATATGAATGCATACGGCACCACAGCCACCAATCTGGGGGAGATTTACAGTATCAGGGGCGATGAGAAAACGGCCATGGTCTATTTTGAAAAAGCATTAAAAGCATTCGAAGATAGTATCAGCATGTCCTATACGCTGAATAAAATGGGTAGTCTCTATTTTCGGCGTGGCGATCTGGACAAAGCCATTCAGTACCACCTTCGGGCATACAATATGACCCGCAAGCTGGATGCAAAGCTCGAGATGGCAGAATCGTTATTGGGACTTGCCAATGCCTATCGCGAGCAGGGCTTTTTTGATTCGGCCATCTCTACTTATCTAAAAGCGGAAAATTTTGCACGTGAAACCAATTCCTTTACTCAGTTGGTGGATGTATATAAGGGACTCGCTTTAACCTATGAACAGAAAAAAGATTTTCCCAAAGCCTATCAGTATCATGGCATGTATTCGAGTGTGAAAGACTCGGTATTTAATACTGATGCCAACCAGCGATTATCGCGACTGATATTTAACTACGAGATCGATAAAAAGGAAAATGAAATCGATCTGCTTACCAAGGACAAGGCGCTGAAAGAACTGGAAATTAAACGTCAGCGATTTGCAAAAAACGCATCGCTCATCGGATTGCTGCTCATTGTGGCCATTGCGGTTATGCTTTACCGTAACTACCGGATGAAAGCCAAAACCAATGCCATCCTGGATAAAAAGAACGCAGAAATCGAACGCCTGCTGCTGAACATCTTACCCGCCGAAGTTGCCAATGAACTCAAATCGGAAGGACAGGCCACTCCGCGCTATTTTGAGCAGGCATCGGTACTGTTTACCGATTTCAAGAGTTTCACCAAGATGGCGGATGTATTGTCGCCCCAGGAACTGGTTGCGGAACTCAACGAATGTTTCATGGCTTTTGACGATATCATTACGAAACACGGACTGGAAAAAATCAAAACCATTGGCGACTCCTATATGTGTGCAGGCGGATTGCCGAGTCCAGATCCCAATCATGTACATAATATCGTGAAGGCCGGATTTGACATTCTCCGTTATATGGATCAGTGGAACCAGAAGAGAGCGGCGCGCAACCAGGCTCCCTGGGAATTGCGCATAGGCATTCATGCCGGTCCCGTTGTAGCCGGGGTGGTAGGCAAAACAAAATATGCCTACGATATCTGGGGAAGCACGGTGAATATCGCCAGCCGCATGGAAAGCAATGGGGAGCCGGGACAGGTGAATGTTTCAGAGACGGTATATGAGATTATTAAGGACAGCTATCCCTGTACCTACCGAGGTAAGATAACAGCCAAAAATATCGGGGAGATCGATATGTATTTTGTGCATGAAACCGGTCACCAGAAAAGGTTCGCCTTAAGCTTGGAAGCCTTGCCCTTATAATAGATTTTCTTTGCCTTTTCGATCAATTCCACCAATTCCTTCTGGGAATAGTCATCGGTTTTTACTACCGGGTTCAGTATGGTGAGCACATCCTGCATGTTGGCGGGTTTTACAAATTTTGACTCTTTCAGGATGCCGCCGAACAGAACGATGCCGGCTGCTATCCGGTAGGGTGCAGACAGACTTGTAAAAGAACTGATCCTGCTATCGTTCACACTGATATCCATTTTTCGGTTATCGGTGTCCGTTGGACGCTTATACGTGAGTTCGATATTGGCCAGTGGCGCAGCGGAATCATATCGCTCGGTGGGTACAATTTCGAAAATCGCCATCAGGCTATGGCCCGACCCCACTTCGCCGCCTTCAAGCAGCCCCTCGCCATCCCCCGAGAGTGCGCTGAATTTGTTATCGAATCCGATCAGGCGATACTGTTTTACATTTTGAGGCAGAAAACTGATATGCAGCAGGGCATCGTCGGCCACAGAATACATGGTTTGCGTCAGTTCCTTCACCAGTACTTTTTCCGCTTCCTTTTCATTGTCGAGGTAAGCGAAGTTTCCATTTCCTTTTTTGGCCAGCACTTCAAGTTTGGAATCCTTGTAGTTGCCCATGCCCACCCCCAGACAGGTCAGGTAAATTCCTTTTTGTCGCTCCTGCACTATCATGCGCTCGAGGGCTTCCTCAGAAGTTTGTCCCACATTGAAGTCGCCGTCCGTGGCCAGGATCACACGGTTATTCCCATTGGGGATGTAGGTCCGCTCGGCCAGTTTATACGCTGCGAGAATTCCGGACTCTCCGGCGGTGGAGCCGCTGGCGGTTAATTCATCGATGGCCTTGTTGATCGTTTCTTTCTCAGCACCGGAGGTAGGCTGGAGCCACACTCCCACACTGCCTCCGTAAATCACGATCGAAATGGTATCGATGGGACGAAGGTTATTCACCATCAGTTTGAATGCACTTTTCAAAAGCGGCAAGCGGTTGGGCATATCCATGGAGCCCGAAACATCGATCAGAAATACGAGGTTGCTGGGCGGGATCTGCGAAAGATCCAGCTTGCGGGCGCTCAATTTCACGTAGAAAAGCTGGTTGGCGGGTCGCCAGGGACATTCCGAAAGCCGGGTGGTTACATGAAAATCTTCGCCATCCGCAGGGGCTTCATAATCCAGTGCAAAATAGTTGAGCATTTCCTCAATGCGCACGGCATCGGGAGGCACCGTACTGCCCATATTGATGAATCGCCGGATATTACTGTAGGAAGCTTTATCGGTGTTGACTGCGAAATCGATGGTGGGGAACCTGGCGGCTTCCATATAATCGTTTTCCCGGAGACTATTGTAGGTTTCTCCTCCCACCGAAAAGCGGGTGAGCTCTGTGGGCTTCATGTTCCGGGTGATGGACATCAGCCTTTTTTCGGGCTGCGAAGCTTTTTTCACCAGCAGGGGCAGTACGAAATTGTTCTCTTTGGAACTTTTGATCAGGAAGGTAGAGGTTTTATACCCATCCAAACTGAGGGTAACCGAATCTTCCTCCCGCGCGGAAGTGATGCCAAATCCCCCGGATGCACCGGAATAATAGAGGTACCCGGTCGAATGAAGGGTCATCTTTACATTCGCCAGCGGTTTCTGGGTTTCATCCCTGATATCGCCCCGGAAATAATATTGGCCATAAGAACCCGAAGCAATCAGAACAAGGAATAATATGGCATATAAGGTTTTCAGGTCGAGGTTATTTCTTCCGACAATCAGATTTTAATACAATAAAAAGCCGCCTGGTTCAATATTGAACTAGTCGCTCTCTTTTAACTGGTAAATCTCCGGAATATTGCGTCCGAGCCCATCGAAATCTAAACCATATCCTAATACGAACTTATCCGGGATACTGAAACCCAGGTATTTAATAGGGACGGGATATTTGGTAGCCTCCGGTTTGTGCAGCAATACCGCCAGTTCGAGGGAGGCCGGGTGCTGGTGACGCAGCTGAGGAAGGAACTCGCTCAGGGTTTTGCCGGTGTCTACGATATCTTCCAGCACAATCACGTGCCGGTCGTGAATATCCGTATCGAGCCCGATGGCGGTGATTACCTGGCCCGAAGATTTGGTGCCTTTGTAGGAAGCCAGCTTGATAAAGCAGATCTCCGCTTCGATCCGGATGGCTTTGAAAAGATCGGAGGCAAACATAAAGGAACCGTTCAGAATGGCGATGAACAGCGGTTTCTTTCCCTCATAATCGCGATTAATTTCCGCAGCCAGCCGTTGAATCTGTCCATCAATATCAGTGCTGGTCAGATACGGTACAAAACATTTGCCCTTAACAGTTATATCAGACATGTCAATTACTATAGATGAGTAGTTTCTGTCCCTTCTGCAAACCAGAGCCACGCAGGCGGTTCCATGCCATCAGATCGGAAACCTGCACACCATATTTTTTGCTGATGCTGTAAAGGGTTTCCTTCTCGCGAACTATATGTTGGATGGCTTTATTGGTATTGGCTACCTGTTTAGCATAGGGATTTTTGGCAGGGGTGTGTGCAGGCTTCGGACTATCGGACTTCTGCGCAGTGGATTCGGCAGTATTCGGCCGTTTGGCGGAAGCCAGCAGCGGCTGACGGGGAGCTTTCTCTTTCAGATATAAACGCTCTCCGGGGGCAGGTTCCATATCGGGCTTGAGATGATTCAGCTCCAACAGCGATCCATAGCGGATACCCTCCTGCTGCGCAATATCATAAAGCGTTTCGTTGGGTTTCACCACATGGTACTGAGAGGCGCCGGTTTTCTTCTTCCGCTGCAGGAAAATGAGTTGATCCTCCAGCAGAATATCCCCTTCTCCCGGAGTGATATCGTTGAAGTCAAGCAATCTCGATAAGGAAAGATGATGTTGCTCAGCCAGTGCCAGCAGACTGGTTCCGGCCTTGGCAGCCACTACTTTGGTGTGATTGATTTCAAACACGCCGGTAGGCAGAGCGGGAGTCGGCGCATCCGGCAAACTGGGTTCGGGAATCACCGGATTCTTTTCTGCCGGCGGACGAATACCCACCACCAGATCACCGGTCGGTGCTTTTTTGCCGAGGGCAATCAGGCTATAGTCCTGCAGATTATAGGTCTCAATCAACTTGATCAGAATCTGCGAATATTTTACGTTGGTGGCATAACCCGCTTTCTTCAATCCATAGGCCCAGCCGGCGTAATCAGTGGGATCCAGTTTAAACAGAAAAGCGTAACGCGCGTTGTTGCGAAGGAAATCGGAATGATCACGGTAGGATTCGGCAGCTTCCGCATAACTCCGGAAACATTCCTGGGCCGCATCATCATCGTGATAGACTTTGGCGCCGGTCCAGCTCGACTTACACTTAATACCGAAATGGTTATTGGAACGAAGCACGAGGTCGCTTTGTCCGGCCTGTGTTTCGTGAATGCCCTGGGCCAGCTTGATGGCGGCGGGCACCCCGGTACGAAGCATCTCATCCACGGCCAGTTGCTTATACTGATCAATATAGGCCAGTACAGCCGGATGCTGCTGTGCCTGACCCGAAATGGTCAATAAAAAGATACTGATGCAGAGAAAGAGTTGTTTCATCGCCTTTATTTTTTCCGGATTAACAGTAGTCCGTCGCGCAGGGTTAACAATGAGGTTTCTACACGCGGATCCTTTTTCACATGGTTATTAAAAGCATGAATGGCTTTTGCACTTTTTCCGCTGATCGGTTCTTCCACCACCTGACCATGAAACAGCACATTGTCCGCCAATATCAGGCCACCTTTACGGAGGCGGGGAAGCACCAATTCGAAATAATCGATATAGCCGGTTTTATCGGCATCGATAAACACCAGGTCCCAGGTAAAGGGTAGCTGCGGAATAATGGCAGCCGCTTCGCCGGTATGCAAATGGATCTGGTTGCTGTACTCGGAACCGGCAAAATAACCGGCAGCCGTGCTGGCTTCCTCGGGACGCAATTCAATCGTGTGAAGCGATCCCTCAGGCGCCAAGCCCTCCGCCAGGCAGAGCGCACTGTAGCCGGTAAAAGTCCCGATTTCAAGAATGAACCTGGGCTGAACAAGCTTACTGATCATCGAAAGAAAACGGCCCTGCAACCGCCCGCTGAGCATATGCGCCTTCGGGTGATTGGCCAGGGTAAACGCGTTGATTTCCGCCAGCAAGGGCGACTCATCCGAACTGAATTGTTCGGCATATGCGTGTATCCGCTCGTCGATAATCTCCAATTTCGGGGACAATTTGTGCAAAAATACGCCCTTGAGGTCATTAAACCATTGAAAAGGACTGATTTAGCACCATTATTAGAAATTCGGCTGCAGCGGGTTCCGGCTATAGAAATACAAAAAATGTTCGGCAACCTGGTTGGCCGTGTCCACCACGGTAAGCAGATCCAGATCCTCAGAGAAAATGTACCCCTCACTTAACATCGTGGTATCGAGCCAGTTGATCAGTCCGGCCCAGTACGAAGATCCCACCAGCACCAGGGGAACCTGCAGCATTTTTCCGGTCTGAATCAGGGTGGCCACTTCAAAAAACTCGTCCATGGTTCCGAATCCGCCGGGCATCATTACAAACCCCTGCGAATATTTGGTGAACATGGTTTTGCGTACGAAGAAATATTCGAAATGCAGGTTGGCATCGCGATCGATATAGGGATTGGCATGCTGTTCAAACGGCAACTCGATATTCAGTCCCACCGACTTGCCACCACCCAGTTGGGCACCCTTGTTGGCAGCTTCCATAATACCCGGACCGCCGCCCGAAATGATGCCGAATCCCTCTTCCGCAAGCCGGCGCGAGATATCCACGGTCAGTTCATAGGCTTCATGACCAGGCTCCGTACGGGCCGATCCGAAAACCGACACACAGGGACCGAGTTTGGCAAGGGCCTCAAAGCCATCCACAAACTCCGCCATGATCTTAAAAATCTGCCAACTCGATTGTGCTCTGGATTCCGTCCAGCGGCGCCGCTTGGTCATACGGATGGTATCATTCATAGGCTAGCAATTTTACCTATGAA
>DATCJQ010000215.1:0-19596 GCA_036562745.1 Flavihumibacter sp. | reverse complement strand
AAAATTTATCAACGAAAGAATCTGGTATGAAAAAAATCACAGGCATTGTGCTATTCCTGTTCAGCCTTGTGTTGACTGCAAGTGCGCAACAGAAAATTACCGGTACAATCACATCCAACAAAGATGGAAGTCCCGTTGGAGGCGCTTCCGTAATGGTGAAAGGAACTTCGATTGGTTCGGTATCTAACGATGATGGAACCTATTCAATTACAGTTCCTGCTGGCTCAACCACACTTGTTTTCAGTGCTGTAGGCATGGCTCAGGTGGAAAAAGCAATTGGTAATGCTACCACTATTGATGTAAGTCTGGAGCCCACGGGCAACACTTACGATGAAGTGGTGGTAGTTGGTTATACCACTTCCAAGAAGGGCGACCTGGTGGGAGCGGTATCCACACTTAAAGTAAATGAAACATTTAAAGGACGTCCGGCTACACTGGGTAATATGCTCCAGGGTCAATTGCCCGGGGTTGTTGTTACCAACAGCGGTGATCCCACGTCAACCGGTTCCATTGCCATTCGTGGTAAAGGAAACAAAAACGGTGATGCGGTGCTCTTCGTTGTGGACGGAGTTCCCAATGCTCCTTACAACCCTGCTGACATCGAAACCGTAACCGTACTGAAAGATGCCTCTTCTGCGGCTATCTACGGCGCCCTGGCCGGTTCCGGCGGTGTGGTGCTTATCACCACAAAACAGGCAAAGGCCGGTAAAATGAAAGTGGACGTAAACGGATGGGGTGGTTTCCAGCAAGCCTGGCGCACTCCGAAAGTGCTGACTTCAGAGCAGTTCAACAAAGTTTGGGCTGATGCTTCTGCTGCAGCAGGTCGCCCTCTCCCCAACCCCACTTATGATCCAATACAGTTTCCTTATGGCAATGTTACCCGTACCGACTGGGTAGATGAAATTTTCCAAAGAGGTAAAATGCAACACTACGATCTTACCATTCGTGGTGGTTCAGGCAGTATGAAAGCCCTGGCTTCCGTAAGTTATGACGAAGTGGAAGGTGCTATCATTACTACCAAAAACAAAAAACTTACAAGCCGTCTGAACCTGGACGTTAACCTCACCAAGTGGCTGGAAGTTAGTCAGCACACCCTGTTCGATTTCAACAACGGACGGAGTGGCATTGGTGATGGTCACACCGGTGTTATTTTCGGCGCGATGGCTTATCCCCGTTTCGCTACCGTTCGTGAATACGATGCTGACGGTAATGAACTCTATGGTGGTACTGTTCCCCGTTGGGCACTGGCCGATGGTTTCAGCGTGGAAGCGGATTTGAGAAACCCGGTTGCCATGCTGGAAAAAGTACTCCAAAACAACCCCAGCAACAGACTGTTCTCCAAAACATCACTGCGTATCAAGCCGCTGCCCGGATTGCAATTCCGTTCCGAAATCGCGAATGAAATTTCAAATAGCCGTGGTGAGAGCTTCCAGATGCGCTTCCTGGAGCCTGGCCGTACCATCGACCAGAACTACCGCACCATCAGCAACAGTCTGAATACTTCCTATAACTGGGATAACATCCTGACCTATAACAAAACCTTCAATTCAGTACATGATTTACAAGTACTGGCTGGTTTCGTAGTATCGAACCGCGAAAGGCGCTATAACTGGGCTGAGGTTAAAAACTACGCAATTGAAAGCCCTTACCAGGCTATCTTCAATCTCGGCTCCGACTGGTCCACCCGTCCTACTGAGAGCATCGAACAGGAACGCCTGGTATCAGCACTGGGAAGACTTTCGTATTCGTTCGACAACCGTTACTTCGTAACTGCGAGTCTCCGTCGTGACGCTTCTTCCAAGCTGAGCCCAACCGACAACTCTGATATTTTCCCTGCCGTGTCTGCGTCCTGGAAAATTTCTTCAGAGAAGTTCATGGAAAGTCTGGATGAGGTTAGCCTGCTGAAACTCCGCGCCAGCTGGGGTCAGGTAGGTAGCGTTGCTTCCGTACGTCCGTTTATCTATGCTCCGCCTTACCAAACAACCGGATGGCCCCTGTTCCTGGGACTGAACGGTGGCGTACAGGCATTTGGTCTGTACCAACCCACTATTCCCAACCCGAATCTGAAATGGGAAAGAACAGAGATGCTCAACTTCGGTGTGGATCTGGCCCTGTTCAACAATGCGCTGAACATCACTGCCGACTACTTTGTTAAAACAACCAAAGACCTGATCGAAAGCATGCCGATGCCTTCTGTGGCTGGTGTGGCTTCTCCCCCCGAGTTCAACATCGGACAGGTAGAAAACAAAGGTTTCGAATTCACTATTAACTACAACAAAAGAGTTGGTCAGGTAAATCTGAATATCGGCGGTAACCTCGGCACCTATAAGAACAAGGTGATCAGCATTGGTGAGACTGAGTTTATTCAACATGGCAACGGTGTTAACTCCATGCAACCCCTGCGTTCCACTGCAGGTCAGCCCTGGCATTCATTCTACCTGATTCAGTCTGCCGGTATCTTCCGCAGCCAGAAAGAGGTGGATGACTATGTATGGACCGACCCCGTTACCGGTCAAACCAAGAAAATTCAACCCGATGCCCGTCCCGGCGACCTGAAATTCATCGACGAAAACAATGACGGTACCATCAACGATAACGACCGTGTGTACATGGGTGCTTATGACATGCCCAAATTCAACTACGGTATTAACCTGGGTGCTGACTGGAAAGGATTTACGCTGTCAGTATTCCTGCAGGGTGTAGTAGGTTCCAAAGTATTCAACGGTATCAAGGCCATGTCTTACACCGGTTCTAAAGGTTGGAACATGAGCACTGACGTATTGAATTCTTATAACTACAACCCCAACTCCAATATTCCCAACCTGGCTGTAGTAGAAGATCCGAACGGAAACTTCTCCAAAGTATCTGATTACTTCCTGGAGAAAGCAGACTACATGCGCGTGAAAAACATCCACCTGGCTTACACGCTGCCCAGCAGCCTGATCAGCAAAGCCTCTTTCCTGAATGGAACAACTGTTCGCATCTATGCTAACGCCGAAAATGCGATCACCATTACCAAGTACAAAGGATTCGATCCGGAAGTTGGTAACCTTGGAATTGACGGTGGCCGCTTCCCGGTTTCCAAAATGTTTAGTGTTGGTATGAATGTTTCATTTTAAACTGATTTAACATGAAGAACAAGAATCTCGTTTTAATAGCTCTTGTCCTGATAATAGGTACGATTAGCTCCTGTAAGAAATATCTTGAATTAACGCCCTACGGTCCTCCCGTTGAATTGAACAACATGACCGATGATCAGGCAATGTCTGCGGTATATGCCCTGTTCTACTGGCAATATCGTGAGGGGACACTGGGACGTGGTTTCATGTGGTATGAAAATGCCAGTGACAACTTCGTAACCGGTCGTACACAGGCAGAAGCCCAGAATATCAAAAACTTTACTGATCAGGGCTCCAATAGCCGCGACGTGATCGATAACTGGCCTCAGATGTATCAAACCATCAACTACGCCAACAACCTGCTCCGTTCCGCACCCAATGCCTCCAAGCTGTCTGAGAAAGTGCGTAACAGCGTGTTGGGCCATTCTTATTTCATGCGCGGGTTTGCCTATCTGTGGCTGGCTCCCTGGTATGGCGATAACGGTCCGAACGGCGGTATTCCCATTGTTACTGAAGAAACTACGATTGATCAGATGGACGTTCCGCGTCCGGCTTCAGTATTGGAAAACTACGACATGATCATTGCCGACATGGAAAAAGCGGCTGAACTGCTGCCCTATTTCCATGAAATTCCGGATGCGCAAAAAGGTCTGATGCACAAAACAGCTGCATGGGCTTCTGCTGCCAGAGCTGCCCTTTACGCTGCACAATACGATCCCTCTTACTACGACAAGGTGATCGATTATTGTGATCGCGTAATCAACACCGGACACCACTCACTGCTGCCGAACTACGCTGATGTATTCGAAATCGAGAACAACTGGAGCCCTGAGTATATCATGAGCTGTACCAGCACCGAAATCGACGGTTCCAAACTGCCCGGCGTAATATTCCAGAACGGTGGTTTCGGTATCTACAACACCTGGGGATACTTCCAGCCCACTGTGGAACTCCTGAAAGCCTTCGCTCCTGGTGATCAGCGGAGAAAAGTTACCATCGCGGTACCCGGTGATACCCTGCAGTTCGTGGGTAACCAAATCATCTGGGCCGTTAACCCGGCAACTGTTTCCAGCCCCACTGCGATGACAATCGCGAAGTACCTGGCTCCGTTCCGTGCAGCTGACGCTGTAGGTAACACAGTTAACCCCAACAGTGATAACGGTACCACCGACCTCAATATTCCGCTGATTCGTTATGCCGATGTGCTCCTGATGAAAGCCGAAGCGCTGATCTGGACCGGCAGAAACGGCGACCAGTGGCTGAATATGGTTCGCACCCGTGCTGGTTTGCCTCCCATCACCAACGCTACCAAAGAAGATCTGAAAAACGAACGCCGTTGTGAATTCGTTCTCGAGTTCGGCGTATTCCGTCACCTGGATCTGGTTCGCTGGGGTGATGCACAGGAAGCCTACTCCAAACCCCTCCATGGTTATATTGTAACCCTGTCGGGAAACCAGGTTTCTGCTCTTACAGAATATGAAGTATGGCCTGCCCGCAACTTCAATCCTTCTATCCACCATGTATTTCCCATTCCGACCCGGGAAATAGCGAAGAGTGCTAACCTGAAACAAAATATTGGCTACTAAAAAGCTTGAACATGAAAAAACTAATCGCAAATATTTTAATGGGAGCAATGGTATTACTTACCGCATGCTCCAAAGACGAAGCCCCCAAGGCAGATGGACGGCTTTTAGGACAGGAGCTGACGCTGAAGCATGTTTCTCCTAAAACCGGCGAAACCATCGTAAATGCCTCGAACGATTATTTCAGAAAAGAAGACAACGTGAATATCACCCTCGAATCATCCCTCCCTATGGAGCGGGTCGAAGTGGTGAACTCTGTTACCAGATCAGTTCTTACCACCCTGAATGCAGGCGGCACCAGCGTTAACTACTCGGTTGCCGTGGACGATCTGAATATCCCCTTCGGACAACGGGCATCGCTGCTCTTCCACATCTACTTCGCTGATGCAGGAAAGGATGGTTTCAGCTATCCTTCCATTAAATCGGTTAAGTTCGATGTAATCAGTGAGATTCCCTCCGTTGTTAATTTCATCAGGAACGATGGCTCCACCACTGAGCTGAAAACCACCGAATACAATATCGACGGCTTCAGCGAGGACGAAAAAAGAGGCGTGGTTGCCTCTTTCAAACCCGGCGCTGCCTCCTACCTGAGCATCGAAAATTCTCCGCTGCTGCAGTTCGGTTCCAACAGAAGCTTCACTGCCAGCTTCTGGATCAATTCCACCCACGATATCAGCGACCCCGCAATCCTGGGTACCATGGACTGGAACAGTTCCAACAACAAGGGATGGATCGTGGCCTGGCTGAACGGACGCTTCCGTTTCGTGGTGTGCGACGGTGAGGGTACCAAGTATGATATCCGCGAACCGGAGACCAAAGAGCCGATTCTTGACGGTGAATGGCATTTCGTAACGGTTGTATGCGAACGCAACTCCTATACTGCTATTTATGTAGATGGTGTTGAAACCGTTCGCGGTGGTTCTTCTGCAATCGACATCAACAACGGCAACACCGTTAAAATCAACCAGGACGGTACCGGTGGATACGGTGATCGCCTGGGTTCAAAATGGGCCGGTGTGAAATTCTACGAAAAAGCACTGACTGCTCAGGAAATTCTGGACATCTATAACGCAACCAAATAATCGGGCGAAGAGTGATTAGAAGAAGAACGATCCGTAAGATTGGAATTTTGTTAGGTATCGGTTTGCTACCCGCCTGGGCCCTGGCCCAGGCGGAGCAACCCAAAATGGATAAGCTCCGTTATACCTTACAGGTTCCCTACCCCGTTGAAACAATTAAAGCCCCGAAGAAAAAAGCCCGCATCAAAAATGTGGTACTGATGATCGGGGATGGTATGAGTCTCCATCAGGTGGGAGCTGCCTGGGCTGCCAATCGCGGCCGCCTGTATTTTGAGCAGTTCCCCTATATCGGACTGGCAAAAACCTACTGCTCCAATAAACTGATTACCGACTCCGGCGCCGGCGCAACTGCTATGGGCACCGGTCATAAAACAGCTTATCACGCAGTGGGCGTAGATCCCCAGGGCAACGATCTGGTTACCCTCACCGATCTTTCCAATAAGAACGGACTGGGCACCGGAATCGTGGTGGCCTGCGGATTAACCGATGCCACCCCCGCATCCTTTGCCGCAAACAATATCGACCGCGAGGAAGAAGAAGAACTCGCTTCCGATTTCCTCAACAGCAACGTTGATATCCTGTTCGGCGGCGGACGCAAATACTTTAACCAACGCAAAGACCAGCGCGATCTGCTCAAAGAAATGGAGCAGAAAGGTTATTCTATCGTTACCTCAGCACAGGATTTCCTGAATACCAATCAGCCAAAAATCATGGCGCCGGTGGTGGACGGACAACTGGACATCGCTCCCAAAAGAGGAACTATTTTCCAGGACGCCGCCATTCACGCACTTGACCTGCTGAAACAGCACCACAAAGGTTTTTTCGCCATGATCGAAGGTTCAAGAATCGACGATATGGGCCATGTGAACAACCTGCCCGGTGTGGTGGAAGAAGTGCTGGATTTCGATCAAACCATCGGCAAAGTGCTGAAATGGGCAGAAAAAGACGGGAACACCCTCGTGATCGTTGTTGCCGATCATGAAACCGGTGGACTCACCCTGCTCGACGGCGATAAAAATACCGGAACCATCGCCGGACATTTTTCAACCGGAGGTCACTCTGGTGTGATGGTGCCCGTTTACGCATGGGGACCCGGCGCTGAACAGTTTACCGGCATTTACGAAAACACCGATCTGTTCCACAAGATCTCAGCCGCTTTGCGATTGAAATAAGCGTTTTTTTTCATATGCAGTATATTGCCTCCGGACTCTTCCGGAGGCTTTTTTATTTCGGAGAGATCACCTGTCTGGCAACTCGTGATCCAAACCGGGTTTACCCTCCGGAGAAGCGGGGCACCTAACTATTTCTAAAACCTAACTGATTAAGAAAATCCTCCTTATAGTTGGATCCGATCGGAATCTCCTTTCCACCAATATACACCCGGTTCCCCTCTACATGACTGATCTTCGATTTGTTGATGATAAAGGAACGATGCACGCGGATAAAACGGCTGGCGGGCAATTGTTCAGCCATCGCCGTAAAACTGATGGCAGGAAGTAAATTTTGATTAAAACATTCGATACGCGTATAGTTTCCACTCGCTTCGGCATAAAGTATATCGTCGAAGGCTATGCGAAAAATCTTACCATCCGCCTTTATAAAGAGATAGTCATCTTCCGGTTTGCCAGAAACCGGCACCATACCGGGTATTGCTGTAGTACCCCCTGCCACCTGGGTAACACCGCCCTTCACGGCAAGGGCCTTGTCCACGGCCGTCAGAAAACGATCAAGTGAAAACGGTTTAAGCAGATAATCCGAAGCCGATAAATCAAAGGCATCAATGGCATACTCCTTATACGCCGTGGTGAAGATCACAGCAGGCGGAACACGCAATGATTTCAGAAAACTTAATCCGTCCAGCAATGGCATATTGATGTCGAGGAAAAGAATATCCACCACCTGCTGCTGTAATATTGCCCGCGCTTCCATTGCATTGCCTGCCATGCCCACTACATTGAGATAAGGCACCTGCCTGCAATAATTCAGGAGAATATCCCGGGCTATCGGTTCGTCATCCACAATCAGGCAGTGATAGGTCATAGCGAGGTGGTTTTAATCCGAAGATCTGCACTAAAACGATTGGCAACTTCAAGGATCCGCAAATAATACTGTCCGGGATAAATCAGATCCAGCCGCTGTTGCAGGTTCTCCAGCCCAAATCCGCTGCTCTTGTCGAGCGATTTATTTACCGGCTGCTCGCCGCAGGAATTGGAAACAAAGAACAGCAACTCGTCATCTTCCCAGTCCAGCTTAATCGTTATTTGAATCCGGTCGCCGGCTGTATTGCGGGAATGCTTAAACGCATTCTCCACAAGCACGATTAGCAGCATGGGTGCAATGGCCACTTTCTCCAGCCGTGTCTGTTCCAGCGTACAATCCAGATCGAGCCTGTCACCTATACGTATAGACTCAAACTCAATATAATGTTTAAGATATTCGATCTCGCCCTGCAGCGACACTTTGTCTGCCGATGCTCCATACACGGAGTATCGTAGCAAATCGGAGAGCTTCAATAATAGCGGCGGAAGCTTTTCCGGACGTGTAATTGACAGTCCGTACAGATTGTTTAGGGTGTTAAACAGAAAATGCGGACTGAGCTGCGCCTGCAGCAGTTTCAGCTCTGCCTGGCTTTTATCGGCGGCTACCAGGGCCTGGGTCAGTTGTTGCTGCTGTGACCGTTTCAGTATCTTGATCAATATGCCGGTAGCCAGCCCCAGCACTACAAAGCTCATGAATAACACAGCCAGATTGCGGCCCATGGCCTTATTGCCGGTCTGATCCAGCAACCGGAACAGGTTGAACGCTACCAGAAGCAGTATCGCCACCAAAACGCCCACCGTGATCCTGTCTGCCACCAGATTATCCTTCCAGATCAGGGCGAGGTATCTTCCCGAAAAAATGGCCATTACAAATACGATCACCACGGCGGTGGCCATGGATTCATCATCCGGTACCTTCCACTGCTCTGTAAAGGTATTGGCTACCATCCACAGGGGTATCCCAATCAGAAAGGCGAAGAGTAGATTCTGCCATCGTCCAAAAAAACGGATCCGCTCTGTTTGCATTTTATTCATAACTCAACAAAGATGGGGCATCGTGCTTCCCGCAACCTTCTAAAAATGTCGAATCGGGCAGTCCTGCTGACGAAATGCCCGGAAATAATGACGAACCATTTCGTCAGTCCCGAAAGCCTTTCCATCCATTGATCCATAAGATACAACCCTTTTATTTTATAGCCTTTTCAGCCAGGCAAATATTTGCGGTATGAAAAAGATCAGCCAGATGCTACTGCCTCTCCTTATCCCGGCAGCCATCACCGCCCAGCAACCTTATCAGCCTGCGCAGCAGGATACCATTCTGAAAAAAGACACGCTTCTGAAGGAGGTAATTGTAATCGCCCGGAAGCCCTTATTAACCCATGCCGTTGATCGCACGATTGTACATGTAGAGGCCATGATCAGTGCATCCACCAGCAATGCCCTTGAAATGCTTGGTAAAACACCGGGATTAACGGTTGACAACCGCGGAGTCATCTCGCTTAACGGACGATCCGATATCCAGGTATTGATTAATGGCAGGCCCACTTATTTGTCTGCCGAAGACCTGGCCGGTTACCTGCGCAGTTTACCGGGGTCCTCGCTCGATAAAATTGAACTGATAGATAACCCACCGGCCCGTTACGATGCTTCCGGCAACGGGGTAATCAACCTGCAGTTGAAACGTTCCACCCTGATGGGCATCAGCGGACAGCTATCCACTGGCTTTAGCCAGGGCAACTATCCCAAATCCAACCACGGCCTGAATCTTACATACTACACACCACGGCTCCGCTGGTACAACAATCTCGGCTTTAACACAGAAACAACCAATAACCGGAACTATTCCTCGCGTACCTATTATGATGGCCAGGATCAGCCAATTGACGTGCAGATCCATCAGAACAGCAACCGTTCGCTTCGCTCCAATAAAAGCATACAGTCCGGTATCGATTATACGCTGAGCAGCAAAACTACAGTCGGACTGCTGTTTAACTATTCCGATGGACAAAACAAAGACCAGATCCATTTTCTACTAAACAAACTGTCAACCCGATACCTGCAGCAAAGCAACCGAACCAATAAAGGACTCAGTGCCCATTTCCTGCACAAGCTTCGCAGGCCTGGCACCGAATGGTCGGGAGAATTTAATTACCTGAATTATCACTCCAATCAGGAGCAGGAGATGAATGATTTCAACCTGAATGTGCCTGCCCGCCTGAAAATCTGGACGGCCAATACCGATCTCGTTTACCCCGTCAATAAAACCCTTAAACTCGAAACCGGTTACAAAACGAGCCGCGTGAGCAGTAATAACGGATATCATTATACGCCGGTAATCAGCGGCTCGGAAGTACAGCATTATCCTTTTCTTTTTAATGAATCCATCCAGGCCTTTTATCTAAGCGGACAAAAACGCTGGGCACGCCTGGCCCTTCAACTGGGATTGCGGGCAGAACATACCAGTACCAAAGGGACTGGCAAGGTTTTGTCCGATGATTTCCAGAGCAATTATTTCCAGGCATTCCCCACCCTGCACCTGAGCTATAAACTCGACAGCAACGGACATAATAACCTCGTGCTTATGGCGAACCGTCGCATCAACCGTCCCAACTATCATTCAATGAACCCGTACATTCTCTATCTGGATCGCTATAATTACAACGAAGGGAATCCCCAACTGCAGCCGCAGTATATGCATCGGTTAGAATTAAAGTTCCAGCGTAAACAATGGTTACAGACTTCCATTGCCTACACGCATTTCAGGGATGTGATTTTCCCGGTGAACCGCGTGCAGGATTCGCTGCTGATCACCCGTGTGGAAAATATCGATAAGGGCCAGATGTTTATCTGGAGTACCACCGTATCCCTACCCATTCGGAAAGGATGGCATATGCAAACCACCACGCGATTGTTGCACGCCTGGTTAACCGGACAGGGTGAGCATCATACTATTCGCCAGGGTGCCACCCTGTTCCGCCTGGAATGGCGGAATGATATTCAGCTCGGTAAAACCTGGCAGGCCGAACTGGGCGCTTATTTTGTGAGCAAAGACTTCAATGCACAGATGATATCTCAACCCTTTGGCTGGCTTTATGGCAGCGTGCAGAAGAAAATCCTGAAAAATAAAGGGAGTATTCGGTTATCCTTCGACGACATGCTTCGCACCAATGTTTTCCGCGCCGAATCATTCGGGTTACCGCAGACAACAATCCGGCAGAATCAGTTCCGCGATTCGCAACGAATCGGCCTGGCTTTTACATATTCATTCGGAAAGAAGGGGCTGCCTAAAAAATCACGCAGTCTCGAACAGGCAGGTGATGAGCGCAGCAGGTTATAATCCCGGTGGAAAGTAATCTAACGGATGGTAATCCCCTTAGCGATTGACTGGCATCGAATATCAACAAAAAATCCAGCCCTAATAAAGACTGGATTTTTTAATTCATTGCTGTGCCCGGGACGGGAATCGAACCCGTACTCGCTTTTTCGGCGAACAGGATTTTAAGTCCTGCGTGTCTACCAGTTCCACCACCCGGGCATCCTGGATTTAGTCCAAAAAAAAAGATTCCAAACGGGGTTTGGAATCTTTCTCTGAGCGGAAGACCGGGCTCGAACCGGCCACCCCAACCTTGGCAAGGTTGTGCTCTACCAAATGAGCTACTTCCGCAAAAACTACCTGACCGGCTTCCAATTGAACCTCCAAATTATTTATCAGATAGTGTATCTAAAGAGCTGTTTTTCAATTGGGATTGCAAAGATAAGAACTGAAATCTTTCTGCCAAATTTTTCTCGAAAAAATTTTTACTTGTACTTCGGCGTGTACATGGTGCTCTCAGGCACGGTCACTTTACCCTTACCCTTGTAACGGTTCGCATACAAACCAAAACATCCACCTAATACAAAAGCCAGAATACAGAATACCTGGAGATAGAATAAAAAGCTGGAAGAGTTAACCCAGTTGTGCTTAAAATCCTTCTCCAGAGGATTATCCAATTCATGTGCCTGATTATGAGCCATATCTTTTATTTAAATGCTGTGCAAAAATAAAGCTTCGGAGAGAATTTTCATTTTTTAGTGTCCACAATTTCTGAAAAATGTTTTTTGCCCCTGATAAAATGTGCCCAAACCACCGATCCCTTATACCAACCCTTCACTTGCCCTTTTTTACTAATAGGAAATACCGAGCGCTTTCTTCTGATCAATAACCAGCCTATAAAACCGATATGCGCTTCGAGAATCGCTTTAAAATAGATGCCCTGCCCTTCAAACAAACTTTTCCATGCAGAGATCGAGTCCAACAGGAAGCGGAAGGGGATCTTCCACAGGGCAACATACCAGGGCAGATTCTTGGCCAGCATAATCAGATTATTGCGGAAATTCAGAAACACTTTCCATTCATTCCCCTTGGGCAATGTTCCGCCACCGACATGATAAACCACTGCAGCGGGACAAACTTTCACGCCATATCCGGCCAGCTGCATGCGCCAGCAGAAATCTATTTCTTCCTGATGGGCGAAGAAAAATTCATCCAGTCCGCGTAAACGGTGGTACAAATCCGCCCGCACCAACAGTGCGGCACCACTTGCCCAGAATACATCCGCAGTATCATCATATTGTCCATGATCCTTTTCACAATAATCGAATATTCGCCCGCGTGCAAAGGGATACCCCAAACTATCGAGCCATCCGCCTGCAGCCCCTGCATACTCGAAGGATTCCTTATCGTGATACATTCGGATCTTGGGCTGACAGGCACCCACCTGCGGGTCCTTCTCCAGAACATCGAGCATCGGCTGCAGCCAGTCTCTACTCACTTCCACATCGCTGTTAAGCAGCAGGTAATATTTCGCCGAAACCTGTTTAAGTGCTTCGTTGTAGCCCTTTGCAAAACCGTAATTCTTATCCAGTTGAATGATCCGAACCGAAGGATAATGCTCCCTCAGCCAGCTCACCGAATCATCGGTGGATGCATTATCGGCCACCACCAGCTCAGAACCGGGTATCAGGCTCTGCAGCACCGAGGGCAGAAAACGCTCCAGATGCCGGCGGCCGTTCCAGTTAAGGATCACTATTGCGATGATAGACTGCAAGCGATTGGTAATTAAATTAGTGGGCAAAAATACAGGTTCGCGACTATTCAGCTTAATTAGTTAGCTTTCATCCTCTAAAATACAACTCAAACTGAGCATGCTGTCCGCAATCAAGAACTGGCGGAGCTGGCTGGTGCTGCTGGCCCTCGCGATCGTAATCGGCACCATATTTTATTCTCAATACCTGGCGGACAAGATCGCCCGGGAAGAACGCGACAAGGTGGAACTCTGGGTGAATGCGAGTCGTGCGATTTTCGAAAACCCCGATATGCCGCTCACCCTGCCCAATTTGATCCGGAACGAACAAACGAATATCCCGATTATCGAAACCAATGAGCAGGACAGCATCGTCAGTTATATCAATCTGGATAGCAGCCTGGCGCGCAGCGATTCCTCCTATCTGCCCCGCAAACTCCGCGAGTTCAAGCGTCATAACGATCCATTTATCCTGGTGCTGAGTGAGCAACCCTTTATCGCCAACAAATATTATTATGGAAACACGCGCCTGCTGAACGAAGTCAAGTATTATCCGATCATCCAACTGGTAATTGTGGGTATACTCATCACCCTGCTGCTCCTGCTGATAAACACACAGCACCGGTCGAGCCAGAACCAGCTTTGGGCCGGCATGGCCAAGGAAACGGCCCACCAGCTGGGTACGCCCCTCTCCTCCCTCCAGGGATGGGTGGAAATGCTGAAGGAATCAGGCGGCGACGAAACCATCACGCGCGAGCTTGAAAAAGACGTGGATCGTCTCCGATTGGTAAGTGATCGCTTTAGCAAAATCGGAAGTATTCCGCAACTCGAACCCACCGACCTCGTAAGCCAGGTGGAAGCCGTGCTGGATTATATCAAACGCCGGGCATCCGGACGGATCCGCTTCGAGTTTTATCCCCCTGCCGAGGGTAGTTTGGTGTTGCCCCTGTCTGCCACACTGTTCGACTGGGTGATGGAAAATCTCCTAAAGAATGCCCTGGATGCCATGGAGGGCGAGGGACAGATTACGGTACAAATCCAGTCGGCCGGAAAATGGGCGATGATCGACGTAACCGACTCCGGGAAAGGCATTTCTTCCACCCATATCTCGCGGGTATTCGACCCCGGCTTCACCACCAAAAAACGGGGATGGGGACTGGGATTATCGCTATCTCGCCGGATTATCGAGCAATATCACGGGGGATCACTGTTCGTGAAGCATTCCGAACCCGGTAAAGGCACCACCTTCCGGATTCAGCTGCCCAAAGAAGTGAACAATAAGAAAATCTGATCTGGTACAGCTATTTAATTAACTGCAAGCGGCGATACAGGTTATGACCTTCGGTGATTTGCAGTTTTATCTGCTTTGGCAGATTTTCGGGGTTTTCCAAATTGTCTGAAAGAAATTTTCGCAAATCCTTGGACGCAATTTCCTGAATTCCTTACATTTGCAGCCCTCGCAAGTGGGATGCCCAGGTGTTGAAACTGGTAGACAAGCCACCTTGAGGTGGTGGTGCTGGAAACGGCGTGCTGGTTCGAATCCAGTCCTGGGCACTGAAACAGACCCCTGATAGCAAAGCTGTCAGGGGTTTTCCTTTTACCCAGTTGCCCCAATAATTTTCCGAACTCTTGCATGTTTGCCTTTTCTGCAATATGCTCACGATTATTTGACGAATACATTGTATAAAACGAATCACGACCCTCACCCTGGTAGGCCTGTTGATCGGCCTGCAGACAGTTGCTCAGAACGTGATGGAATTGCTCCCATACACCGCCATCCGTATCGAAGCGATCAAGGACACAAAAATCAATGGAAAAAGGACAAGCCAAACCTTTCATAGCACTGGTTTTGTTATTCAGCTGGATTTGGAATCCGAAGAATTGCCTTGTCTGGCCACCAGTAAGCATGCGATTGAGAACGCCCGGGAAATCAGAATACATTTCAGCCTGAAGGACGCGAACAATACACGTACAAAAAAAACTGCCACCTGCATCCTGAAAGATTTTACCAGGTATTGGGTCTTGCAGAAAGACTATGACCTTGCCGTCACCCCTATCGGTGGTATTTGGGAATTAGTGAAAATGGAAACCGGCATGTATCCCTATTTCGTTCGCATGGAGGAGGGTTATATAGCCGGCAACCCGGCCCTTAGGGAACTCCCCGCCACTTCCGATCTTTATGCTGCGGCGTTTCCGTATGACATTGCAGACACGGTCAACAATATCGCCTTACTCAGGAAAGGCACCAATGCATCGGCCATGCAGGTGAACTACAATAACAGAGCCATATTCCTGGCCAATCTCCCCTTCCATCCCGGCACGGCAGGTGCCCCCGTCTATTATTATGCGAAGGAAACTAAAGGCGAGGATGGCAGGAAAATACCCGCAAAATTTTACCTGCTTGGAATGGTGGCTGAACCCGGAGAGGGCAGCCCGAAAGATATTTCCACTATTATTAAAGCTCCGGTACTAAGGTCTTCAGTCTTCGCACTGCGGAAATATGAGGAGCGTCTGACTGATCCGGAGGATTATAAAAGCAAAATCAAAATTGTCAAAAACTTTTAGAAAGTAGGCTATCCCTACTTGCGGAGAATTTTGTCCATTGCTTTCCCTTTGGCGAGCTCATCGATCAATTTATCCATATAACGGATCTTGCGCATGAGCTCGTCTTCGATTTCTTCCACCCGGTAGCCGCAGATCACGCCGGTAATTTTATCCACGTTCGGATTGAGTTGTGGTGCTTCCGCGAAAAAAGTTTGCAAATCGATGCGTGTTTCAATCACGCGGCGCAGACCATCGCGATCATAGCCTGTTAACCAGCAGATAATTTCATCCACCTCTTCTTTGGTACGGCCTTTCTTTTCCGCCTTCGCGATATAATGCGGATAAACGCCGGCAAAAGACATTTTATATACTCTTGTATTATCTGTTTTCATAACGATAAAGTTTGAACAGGTGAATGCGTTCTCTGATTGAGCATGGAAATCCTCTTTAATTTAAACAATTCCACGCAATCCCTTCCCCACCCTGTTGGTTATTTGTTAAATAGACGGAATTGCGTGAGAATGTTACCCGGTGGCATGGTTTTAGAACTTTCTCCCTAAAATCAGTAACATGAAAAATTTCCTGAAATGCTTTGCGCTTGTGGCACTGGCGAGCATCGTGCTTATCTCCTGCAGTAAAAAAGATGATCCCACGGATAATAACCTTTTTGTCGGCACCTATGAAGGTAGCATTGGCTATATCAAAGAAGGGGAAAACAAATCAACGGATAATGGTAAAGTTACCGTTGTTAAAGTGGGCAACAATTACAATTTCGTATTCTCGGATGGCATCCCCGATCTGAAAGGAGTAAAATTCCGTGAGGACGGTGGAAATGCAGTAGTTTCCATTGACGAAGATGAAACCAAACTGATTCGCATCACGGCCAGTCAGCTTACCATTGCCTATGCAAAAGATGGCGAAGTGTGGACAGCCAATTGCAGCAGATAAGATTCGCAAGACACCACAAGAGAAACAAATCTGAACACAATCAAGACCTTACAAAAAGACCCGCTACCAGGCGGGTCTTTTTTATTATAAAATCAAGAAAACAGAAGGTACAAAAAACCACAACCTGCCCTCGCGCCGGTAAAATAACAGACCAAAATTTTACCGTTGTCTGGCACAGGTTATGGTTATGCAAAATCAATTCAGAAACCGGAAGCGGTTAAATGAATCGGTTCACCAGGTTTTCGAGGAATTCCTGTTTCCCGCTGATCACGGCGGGCTCACCATTTTCGATGGCAAAAGCACGCAGATCTTCCAGGCTCAGTTTTCCTTCCTCAAATTCTTTTCCCTTGCCGCTATCGTAGGAAGCATAACGCGCGGCGCGGATTTTCTTATAATCCGATTGTTGCAGAATGGCATCGGCTGCCAGCAGCGCACGGGCAAAATTGTCCATACCGCCGATATGTGCATGGAACAGATCAGCCGGATCGGTACTGTTCCGACGGATTTTCGCGTCGAAATTGATACCGCCACCGCCGAATCCACCGGCTTCCAGAATCACGAGCATCGCTTCGGTGAGTTCATTGATATTATTGGGGAACTGATCGGTATCCCATCCGTTTTGATAGTCGCCGCGGTTAGCATCGATGCTTCCGAGGATTCCCGCATCGGCAGCCACCTGCAATTCGTGCTGGAAAGTATGTCCGGCCAGGGTGGCGTGGTTCACTTCGATATTCAGGCTGAAATCATTCAGCAGGTCATACTGACGAAGGAAACCGATCACGGTTTCGCAATCATAATCGTATTGGTGTTTGGTGGGCTCGCAGGGTTTGGGTTCGATAAAGAATTTACCCTTGAAGCCGTTCTTACGCGCATAGTCACGCGATACCTGCAGGAAACGCGCCAGATGTTCTTTTTCGCGCTTCATGTTGGTATTCAGTAAACTCATATACCCTTCGCGTCCGCCCCAGAACACGTAGTTCTGTCCGCCCAGTGCGATGGTTGCATCCAGTGCGGCTTTCACCTGCGCAGCGGCATGTGTCAGTACATGGAAATCGGGATTGGTAGCCGCACCGTTCATATAGCGACGATTCGAAAACAGATTCGCGGTCCCCCACAGCAGCTGCACACCGCTTGCATCCTGCTTTTGCTTCAGGTAATCGGTGATGGCAGCCAGGCGACGCTCATTTTCATTCACATCGCTGGTATAATCCACCACATCCACATCATGAAAACAGTAGAAAGGAAGTCCCAGCTTAGTGAAAAACTCGAATGCGGCATCGGCCTTGTCCTTTGCCCGCTCCACAGGATCCGCTTTTCCGTTCCAGGGGAAAATATGCGTGGGTTCACCAAAGGGATCCGAACCGTTTCCGCAGAAGCTGTGCCAGTAAGCACCCGCAAAGCGAAGGTGATCCTTCATGGTTTTTCCGGCTACCACCCGATCCGCGTCATACCAGCGAAAAGCCAGCGGATTGTCGGTATCCTTTCCTTCATATTTAATGGCAGAGATGCCTTTGAAGAATTCTTTTTGTCCAATTGTGATGGCCATCTTTATAAATTAAACAGGTTAAAAAATCAGGATAAATGTTTTGCCAGCAGGTTCTTCCACTGCTGATAATAATCTTCATAACGGATACTCTGATCGGGTTCCACCAGCGCGATAGGCTTACGATTGCTCGCGGCTTCAGCAGCAGTTTTGAAATATCGGGAACCGATCCCGGCCCCAATGGCAGCGCCATAACTTCCATCGCCTTCATAAAACTCGAGCGCCACATTGTTAACAGCAGCAAATGCCTGGGTGAAAACGGGACTCAGAAACAGATTCGCCTTACCTGTCCGAACCACCGTGGGATTAATCCCATTTTCCCGCATGATATCGAGTCCGTAACGGAATGAATAGGCAATTCCTTCCTGTACTGCGCGCACAAGGTGTCCGGTGCTATGTTTGTTCAGATCAAGCTCTTGAATATGTGCTCCTACAATCCGGTTATTGAGCATGCGTTCAGCACCATTCCCAAAGGGGAGGGCGAACAATCCTTCGGCACCGGCCGGAACTTTCGCAGCGGCTTCATTCTGTTCCGCATAACTGGTATTCGCCCCGCAGATATTTTTGATCCAGCGGTTGAAAATACCGGTGCCATTGATACAAAGCAAGACGCCGATCCGGCGGGCATCCTTTGTATAGTTTACATGCGCAAAACTGTTGATGCGCGATTCCTTATCGTAACTGAGCTGGTCGCTCACACCATATATCACCCCGGAAGTACCGGCCGTGGTGGCTACTTCACCAGGCTCCAGCACATTCAGCGATAAGGCATTATTGGGCTGGTCTCCCGCCTTATACGCAACGGGGATACCGGCTTTCAATCCAAGTGCCGATGCCACGGTCGCCTGCAGGTTTCCGTGCGCTGAAAACAGGGGTCTGATTTCAGGCAGATAACTTTCCTCGAATCCAAAATGCTTCATAACGTCTTCGGATACCCGATTTTCTCTGAAGTCCCAAAACACCCCTTCCGACAGGGCCGAAACAGTGGTGGTAACTTCTCCCGTCATGCGCAGGGCGATGAAATCACCGGGCAGCATGGCTTTATCTGCCTGATCATAGATCTCCGGCTCATGCTGCTTCACCCAAGCCAGTTTACTGGCGGTGAAATTGCCGGGCGAATTCAACAGCTGCTCCAGACATTTTTCCCTGCCAATAGCCACGAAAGCCTGGTCGCCGATTTCCACAGCGCGACTATCGCACCAGATTATGGAATTGCGCAGCACCTTGCCCTGCTTATCCACCAGCACCAGTCCGTGCATCTGATAGGCAATACCGATGGCACCAATATCCTGTGGATTGTATTTTCCGCTCTGATTTGTTTTGAGAATGGCTTTTTGTACATAGTGCCACCAGTCTTCGGGCGATTGCTCAGCCCATCCCGGCCGTACCGAAAGGATATCAGCTTCCGTTTCCGGAAACTGCGCAGTGGCAAGCAGGGCCTGGGTGGATCCGTCCACCACGGAAACCTTTACCGATGAGGTCCCCAGGTCTATTCCAAGTAAAAGCATCGTTGTTTTCTTTAAGCCTTAAGGCAAACGAATATAAGCGTTTATTTGGTTTTGCAACAGATTGCATAAAATTTTCTGTTTACCGTGCCTCTGAACCTCCGGCTCGCCTCCATCTTTTTCATCTGTATATTCCTTTTCCCTTCTCCCTCCGCCTTCTCCCTTCTCCCTTC
>DATCJQ010000211.1:0-2976 GCA_036562745.1 Flavihumibacter sp. | reverse complement strand
ACCAGAGAGCATTGGATAAACTGGTTCAGGCCAACCTTCGCTTCGTGGTGTCTGTTGCCAAGCAATACCAGCACCAGGGGCTTTCTCTGAGCGATCTGATCAACGAAGGAAACCTCGGTCTGATCAAAGCCGCTCAACGTTTCGATGAAACCAAGGGTTTTAAATTCATTTCATACGCTGTATGGTGGATCCGTCAGTCTATTCTGCAGGCTTTGGCTGAGCAGGGACGTCTGGTTCGTCTGCCGCAAAACAAAATCGGAACCTATAACAAGGCTAATAAAGCTTATATGGCATTTGAACAGGAGCACGAACGTGAGCCTTCCACCGAGGAGCTCGCTGAAATCCTGGAAATGAGCGAAACAGAGATCAACAATATTTTCCAAAGCAATACCCGTCACACTTCCCTGGATGCTCCGGTTCACGAAGCGGAAGATGTGGCCATGGGTGATCTGCTCGAAGGATCCGACGATACCGACGAAGACGTTATGCAGGATTCCCTCCGTAACGAAATCCGCCGTGTACTGAAATCACTCAGTCCCCGCGAAGCCGAAATCGTGAACGCGTATTTCGGACTGGATGGCGAAAACGGCGTTACCATTGAGCAAATCGGACAGAAATACGATCTTACCAAAGAGCGTATCCGTCAGATCAAAGAGAGAGCTATCAAGCGTTTGCAGAAAGCGCGCTACAGCAATGCGCTGAAAGCGTATCTGGGTTAATGACCGAAGAATAGTTTGACAAATACTTAAAGAAGGCCATCTGTTAACAGATGGCTTTTTTTTAGCAGGGATACGGACCTGCCGGGCTGGTTTTGCCCGATCGAACAAATCCCTTCCGCTATTGTTAACCCGTTATCCCCAACGCGCCGGGGGGATACTCATGTAACGATTTTGCCCCTATTTTTGCAGGCTGCCATTTTCATGCTGGCAGCCGGAATTATCAATTTAAGCAGGCTTTTATACACTTAAGAAATTATGGATACACAATCAACCGAACATGTTCACTGTCTGATAATCGGATCTGGTCCGGCAGGTTATACTGCTGCTATATATGCTGCCCGTGCGGCGCTCAAACCGGTACTTTACCAGGGTATCCAGCCCGGCGGACAATTAACCATCACCACCGAAGTGGAGAACTATCCGGGTTATCCCGATGGCATTCAGGGACCGGAAATGATGGTCGATTTTGAAAAGCAGGCCAAGCGTATGGGTGCCGATATCCGTTACGGACTGGCTACCAGCGTGGATTTTTCCGTGCGCCCCTTTAAAGTGGTGATCGACGAGGAAAAGACCATGACCGCCGATGCGGTGATCATCGCAACCGGTGCATCGGCCAAATGGCTGGGTATCGAAAGCGAACAGCGTCTGAACGGTTTCGGTGTGAGTGCCTGTGCCGTATGCGACGGATTCTTCTTCAGAGGAAAAGAAGTGGCGATTGTTGGCGCCGGTGATACCGCCTGCGAGGAAGCCATCTATCTTTCCAAATTAACCAGCCAGGTTCATATGATCGTGCGGAAAGGGGAGGACGGCATGCGCGCCTCCAAAGTGATGCAGGATCGGGTGAAAGCTACTCCCAATATCAAGATCTACTGGAACTCCGAAACCGACGAGATCCTGGGCGATAACAAGGTAGAAGCGGTTCGTATTGTGAATAATCTCACCGGTGAAAAAACCACCATCCCCGTAAGCGGATTCTTCGTGGCTATCGGACACCAGCCCAATTCCGATATTTTCAAGGGATGGCTCGATATGGATGAGGCCGGATATATCAAGACTGTGCCGGGTACTTCCAAAACCAGTGTGGAAGGGGTATTCGCAGCCGGTGACGTGCAGGATAAAATCTATCGCCAGGCGGTAACAGCGGCCGGAAGCGGTTGTATGGCTGCGCTGGATGCAGAACGTTATCTTTCTGCCCTCGGACATGTATAAGCATGTTTATCTTCGCACTAACGCACCGGCAGAAGCCGGTATCATGTAAAAGATAAACCATGCTTACGCTCCACCTGCATAAACTCGTATTTCATTCCTATCATGGACTCTATGATGGGGAAGACAAGACTGGCAATGATTTCGAAGTCAATCTCGACGTACATTATTCGGTGAAGAAAGACAAATACGACAGTTTTAAACACCTGATCGATTACGAAGAGATTTATTCCATCGTTCAGAAAAGGATGGCCCTTCCTTCGCCTTTGCTGGAGGAAGTGGCGGATTCCATCATCAAAAAGATTCACCACCAGTTTGGGCAGGTTACGCGGATCACGATCAGTATCTTTAAACTGAACGCCCCGATCGAACAGTTCAACGGGAAAGTTGGCATCACCCTCACACGCATTTTCGATTAAAGCATGAAGCAAATCCTGATTCTGTTGTTGCTGGCGTTGGTGGCCCCGGCCCTGGCGGCCCAGGACCTGCATACGCTTCAGGATCTGCAAACCCGGCTGGAACGGGCCGACTCCTCCGAAAAAGCACTGAACGATAAGCTGGCTTACGAGTTATACATGGGCGTGCTTTCGCGTTATCCGACCAATGCCACGGCCCTGATCAAAGCCAGTTTGCTGGCCGACCGGCTGGGCAATCGCCTGATTAACGACAAGGAAAACCGCAATAAATGGTATCGCCAGGCGCATAAGCTGGCGCAGAAGGCGGTGGATCTCTATCCCAATTCGGCAGATGCCCATTTCACCATTTCTGTTTCACTCGGAAGGGTGGCCCTCATGAGCTCCGGCCGCACCCTGGTGGATGCCGTCCGTAAGATTAAATACCATGCCGACCGGGCCATCGAACTGGAGCCCAATGACTTTAAAGCCTATCATGTATTGGGAAGATGGTACTATGAAATCGCCAACCTGGGTGCCTTCAAACGGGCTGCGGTGCGCGTTTTCTTCGGGTCCCTTCCCGAAGCAAGCTTTGAACTGTCCCGCGATGCCTACGAAAAAAGCCGCGAGCTGAACCCCGGCTTTAACCTCACCTACCT
>DATCJQ010000196.1:0-12456 GCA_036562745.1 Flavihumibacter sp. | reverse complement strand
TCGCTGTATTGTTTTTATCGGTTTTGTTGGCGAATCCCTGACGCAGCGCGGATTTGCTTAGAATCATTTTGTGGTTCATTGCACCCGATCCCACCATGCCCATGATGTTGCGATCCCTCGATTTGGTATCAAATTCCTGGTCGAAATCATCTTCATAAATCAGCACATCGGTCAGATTGCTGTAATGCCATTCGGGAAATCCGAATATGGGGATCACGGCACTCGCCGCCACCAGCAAACGGTCGGTGTCATCAATCCCGGTACCAATGGCCGAAATGCGGGTGACAGCCAGAAACTGTTTCACCTCGTCGATAAAACGACTGCGTCCCTTTTCGTCCAGCGCGCGGAAATAAGCTACTTCCTTTTCGAGGATCTCTGCGGTATTGGGAGGCAATTCAAAAGATGCCTGCTTCCTGCGGTCGGATAATCGCCACAACAGGAGTGCGATCACAATGGCTGCAAAAAATATTAACCCAAACATATGGCTCTGATCATCTCACGTTTACCGGGCGGACCGGGAATTTTTTCAATTTGGAATCCCGCCGCCTGCATGGCGCGGCGCACATCACCCTTGCTGCAATACGTAACCAGTACGCCTCCCGGTTTCGTATAACCGAAAAGTTTCCTGAATATGGATTCGGTCCACAGATCGGGCTGTGCACCCGGAGCAAAAGCATCGAAATAAATCAGATCATACTGCTCATTCGATTCAAACTCCGCCAGCTTCACCTGGTGTTTTTGTAAATGAAACAGATCATCCGGCTGCACCCATTGATTCCAGGGCGCTTCGTGCAACTGTTGGAGTTTTCGGGCTGCAGTGGGATCGGCCAGGGCGGATCCGTAATTGAGTTGGGAGGCCATCTCCATATCTATGGGGAAAGCTTCCAGACTTTCATAGCGGATCAGTCTGCCCCCGGGTTCCAGCCAGGTCAACAGGGCATTCAACCCCGTTCCGAAGCCCATCTCCAGTATATTCAATGGCCCTTCGGTGCGTTGAAGTTGGTATCGTAATCCCGCTTCAATAAACACATGCATCGACTCCTGGATCGCTCCATGTTTGGAGTGATAGGTTACCTGCATTTCCGGTATCGCGATGGTATGACTTCCATCCGACGTTGACTGCACGATTCTTTCCATTTAGCAAAGTTAATCACTACTTTCGGGTATGCCGTATATTGAACATCTTTCACTGGATAAGAAGCTCGCGTCCATCCTGGACGGCGAATCGTTTACGTTGAAAAAGCAGAAGCGGGTGGATTTTTATCTCTGCAGTTCCATCATCAGTCAGCAGCTCTCCGTAAAAGTGGCTGCGGTTATCAAGCAGCGGTTTTTATCGCTCTATGGTGATAAGATTCCTTCTCCGCAACAGATCCTCGATACGCCTTACGACACCCTGCGTTCGATAGGGCTTTCAAACGCTAAGGTGAATTACGTGCAGAATGTGGCGCGCTTTGCGTTGGAGCAGGGTATGGACTGGAAAAAGCTGGAGAAGATGGAAGATGAGCAGATCATCGAATACCTCACGCAGATCAAAGGTGTGGGCCGCTGGACGGTGGAAATGCTGCTCATGTTTGCGTTGGGCCGTGAAGATGTGTTTGCCGTGGATGATCTGGGTATCCAGATGGCGATGAAGCGGTTGTACCGACTCGATGACAGCGATAAAAAAGCATTCAAACTTAAGATGCAGAAGATTGCGAAGAAATGGTCGCCCTACCGGACCTATGCCTGTATCCATCTATGGCGATGGAAAGATAACGGTCCCGCGATTTAGTCAGTTTCCCTCGCGCGGATATTCCTGCAGGAGGAGTTGTAATCTTGGCTGATTCAGCAAGCGGCGATCCATCTGATTGCGCACGCTGTCGGAGATAAACCAGTTCATCGCATAAGGGCCCTTCGAATTGGTATCGTCTTTGAATGTGGGGTCATTGTACAGATGAATCGGCAGATAATCGAAGGAGCGGAACGGCCCTTTACCCACTTCGCTCTGCAGGTCCTGCATATAGGTGATAAAACGTCGATCATTCACTGTCGTTTGCATATCGAAAGCACCGGTAATGGTCATCAGTGGTGCCAGCATATCATTCAGGAAGGGGCCGATGGGTTTGAGTGGCACCGATCCCTGCGGACTGTTGGTAATATGCAGCACGCGGATGTTTAGCCTGGCGGCCCGGCGACGCAGGACGGAATCCTTGCTGTTATTCGCGAAATACAACATGCTGCGGATCATTTCCTGTACCGCACCCGCACCCGAGTTGTCGAAATAACCGCCATCCACAAAATAATGGGCGCGAATGGTATCGGGATTATTGGGCGTTGGCTGGCGTTGCTGGTTGATGCGTCCAGCCGGACTCATGTACGGGAATCGCGCACCGAGAATCGCCGCAGTGCTTAAACGGATGGTCTGGTCCTTCGGGAACAGGGCCGCCACATCCACACGCTGGTTGAAAATATTGCTTGACACGTGGATGTTGGAAACCACACCCGGACTTCCATCCTTCACGCGGGTGGTATTGATAAAGAGAATCGGCAGGGGATGCGGTTTTCCGGTTTGGGTGAGGCACTGATCAAACCAGGTGCTGTCGAATCCCACGCGATAATAGGAATCGTCAACAGCCTGTTCGATGGCCTGCTCCAACGCCTCGGCACGATCCTCATTCGGCACGATCTTGTTCAATAGCGGTATATAGTTGAAGAAATCCGGTCCCAGCATCCGCGCCAGGGTGAAGCTGAGGAAGTCTTGCCGCAGGAATTTGCGTCCCGCTTCCTCGAATCCCTTCACCGGTTCCTTATCCTGCTGATGCATGAGGGTGGCATAAAAACTCGAGATACCGAGTCCGCCGCCCGAGGTTCCCGACAAACAGAAAAGATGCCGCGAGAATCTTCCCCTTGGATCTTTCAGCGATGCATCTTCGAGTTTGCCCAGCACCGACGCTACCCAATAGGCCGACCGCGACGCGCCTCCGTTTGCGAGTACGAGGTACATGTCGTAGGTATCGAGGGTATCGATTTCGGGTCGTTCGCGGAGCCAGTTGGTATAAAATTCCGAGAGATGCTGTCGCTTCGAATAGACGGCCGTATCCATTCCGCGCTCTGAGAGTTTTCCCGTGCGCACCAGATGATGATCGGGTGTGGGCAGGAAGGCGGCGAGCAGAAAAATGAAGAAATGAAAATTCACCTGCGTTTTGCAGGAGAGAGCGGTTAAGATATTTCCGAACCCGAGCAGCACGGCAAAGGCGAGGAGCAGCACGGCGAAGGGTCCCATTTGCACACTGGCGTTGAGCGAATTGATGGCCAGGATATAGAAGAACAATCCGATTGCGCAGACCAGATTAAAGACCGCGAAATAATTTTTTTCTTCCCTCGGGAGATGAAGGAACCGCATGCCCCAATCCAACAGTTTTCGCCAGAATCCTACGGGGGTAACCTGTGTTGAACGATAGGCCCTTTCCTCCATCTTGCGGATATGCACCCGCCGTACATTGATATAGAGCATGTACAATATCAAGAGCAGAAAAAGCAGTAGGAGGATGGCCCAGAGATGCCGGAACAAATTCAGTTTTACGAAAAGAGCCGTGAGTCCGATGATCAGCGCGAACAGAATCCAGGCAATATTTCGCAGGAGGGCCGACCGGCCTGGTTTGCGGGTCCAGGCAATCAGTGCACGGTCGGCAATCCAGGTCAGGAGCGTGCCGCCGATGAGGATCAGCCAGGGCAGCTGGTCGGAGATATCTGCCGGGAAAAGCAGCAGGCAGAAAACGATAATCACGACTAACAGGCAGCAATAACCGATAACGCGGGGAAACCGATGCAGGAACCGAAGTTCCATATCGAACAGGCTGGCATATTCGCGATCGCTCATAACGGGATCGATAATCCGAACGGCCTCGCGGTGCTGATGTTGTTTGATATAACCCACCATGCGGGAGGAGTACCAGCTGATATAACCCCAAAAGCAGATGGCGATGATAAAGATCAGTTTGGCGGTAAAGACCTGGCCGAAACTACCGGCAGTTTCCGTGAAGGTAATCAGTATGTCACGGCCCTGGCCCAGTTGCGTGAACACGAGTACTGCCAGCAAAATGAACAGGATCGGCGGAAAGAATAACCAGCATGATCTCAGCAAATTGGAGAGAAAACGGAGAAAGGGATATTTTCTAAGTCGGATCGATAAGAAAACGGTTCCTTTTCGCATAGGCATCAGGTTTATTCAACCGGTCTGTTCAGTATCTCCCAAAGCTTATCTTTCAATTGCTGCAATCCCTGTTGTGCTACCGATGATATGAACAGATGTGGTATTTCGGTTGGTAATTCCTTGCTGATAGCTGCTTTCAGTTCATCGTCGAGCATATCCGATTTACTTACGGCGATGAGCATGTCTTTTTCCAGCATCTCGGGGTTGTACTCACGCAGCTCGTTCAGCAGGATTTCAAATTCCTTGCGATGGTCTTTGCTGTCGGCGGGAATCAGGAAAAGCAAACAGGAGTTCCGTTCGATGTGACGGAGAAAACGATGTCCCAGTCCCCGACCTTCGGCCGCGCCTTCAATGATTCCGGGCAAGTCGGCAATACAGAAGGAACGCCCGTCGCGATATTCCACCATGCCCAGTTGGGGAGTCAGAGTGGTGAAGGCATAATCGGCAATCTTGGGCTTGGCAGCCGTGATCACCGAAAGCAGGGTGGATTTTCCCGCGTTTGGAAATCCTACCAGTCCCACGTCGGCCAGCACTTTCAGTTCGAGGATTTTATATCCTTCCTCTCCGGGTTCACCGGGTTGCGCATATTCGGGTGCCTGGTTGGTGGGGGTGGCGAAACGCGCGTTCCCTAATCCCCCGCGACCGCCTTTCATCAGGATGATTTCCTGTCCGTGTTCGAGGATTTCGGCTTCTTTTTCACCGCTTTCCTCGTCGTAGGCGATGGTACCCAGGGGCACTTCGATATAAATGTCCTTCCCGCTTCTTCCGGTTGAATTGTTGCCGCTTCCGTTTTCACCGTTTTCGGCGAGGATGTTTTTGTGATAACGCAGGTGCAGCAGGGTCCAGAGGTTTTTATTCCCCCTTAGAATGATATGGGCACCCCGGCCTCCATCGCCGCCATCCGGACCGGCTTTCGGGTTGAATTTGGTACGCATGAAATGTTTGCTGCCGGCTCCGCCATGGCCACTGCGACAAAAGATCCTGATCTGGTCAACAAAGTTCGATTTCTCTGACACGGGTATACGCTGTTAAAAAGGCGAAGGTAAGCAATCCGCGGCAGGTGCCCGGTCTTTTGGGTTTGGGGAGTCGCGACTTGCTATCACCCGTCCGTTTGGCCGGCGTCGCCGCCTTTCGTCTTTTGCCAGGTTTCGTACAAGATTTCCTGGGAGGGTCGGTTCGCGGGGACTTCGCTTAGCGGCTCGCAGGGTGCGCTTTGGGTTTGCATCTCCTTGGGCAATGCCTGATAGAGCGCTGTGCCGCGGGTTTTCCAGTGGAGCATCTCGTCTGTAACGGTTTTGATGATCTTCGACGGATTGCCCACCACCAGGCTCCGGGGCGGGATGATGGTGCCTTCCTTTATGAAACTGAGCGCACCCACGATCGATTCATCGCCCAGCTCTACGCGATCCATAAGAACCGCATTCATGCCCACGAGACAGTTTCGGCCGATCTGCGCGCCATGGATGATGGCACCATGACCAATATGCGCGCCCGCCTGCAACCGCACCGTGATGCCGGGAAACATATGCACGGTACAGTTCTCCTGCACATTGCATCCGTCCTCCAGCACGATGCCGCCCCAATCGCCGCGCAGCACGGCACCCGGACCGATATAGCAATCGCGCCCGATGATCACATTGCCGGTAATACAGGCTTGCGGGTGAACAAATGAACTGGGATGCACCACGGGGATAAACCCTTTGAATGAGTAAAACATAGGCTAGAAGTAAAACATGGAATGGAAGTAAGTCAGGTATCCGGACTATAGCAGCTGTTAAATATGCGGTTTACCGGTACGGAAACAGGTCCCCTTAAAAAGTGCCACCTGCTCATTTCGCTGATTGCGAACCGTAATCGAATACACGCCGGTACTGCGGCCGTTATGGATTTCGATTGCTTCGGCGGTGAGTGTATCGCCCACATTCACGGCTTTTGTAAAGGAGATATTCGTGTCCAGCGCCACCGACAGGTTGTTGCGGTTGTTGCAGGCAAAGGCAAATGCCGAATCAGCCAGGGAGAAAGCGATACCCCCGTGCGCTATGCCGAATCCGTTCACCATTTCCTTTCTAACGGTCATTCTTATGCGAGAATATCCTTCCTTTATTTCGAGCAGCTCGATACCCAGCCACTGGCTGAATGCGTCCTGCTGCATCATATGATCTACCACTTGTTCGAAGCTGGTTTTCTCCATGTTGATTTATTTTCCTTTGAATACGGGCTGTCTTTTTTCCAGAAATGCGACCACCCCTTCCCGGAAGTCTTCCGTAGCAGCTGCTTTTTGTTGCAACTGATCCTCGTTGGTCAGCTGTTCGGTGAGCGTGCTGTTGAGCGACCACTGCAAAGCTTTTTTCGTGTATGCGAGACCGGTAGTTGGCATCGTTGCGAGTTTGGCGGCCATTTGCTCAGCCTGCTGCATGAACTGATCGTCTTCAAACCATTTGTAGATCATCCCAATTCGCTCTGCGTCCTCGGCGCCGACCTTTTCCCCCAGCATCATAAGCGCGCTGGCTTTTTGGTAGCCGATCATCCGCGGGAGAAACCAGGTTCCGCCCGTGTCGGGGATGAGACCGATTTTGGAGAATGCCTGGATAAAGGACGCCGATCGCGCTGCAATGACGATATCACAGGACAAAGCGAGATTCGCACCCGCGCCCGCCGCCACCCCGTTAACCGCCGCCACCACCGGTTTGGCCAGGTCGTGAATAGCCGTCACAATGGGATTATAATGTTCGGATAAAATCTGATCCATATTCGGTCCCCTCGGATCCACCACCTCGGCCAGATCCTGGCCGGCACAGAACGCCTTGCCCGCGCCCGTAATCAGTACCACACGGATAGGATCCTTATGACAGGCATTCAATGCCGCCTGCAGCCGGAAAGCCATCTCGCGGTTGAAGGAGTTCAGCTTATCGGGACGATTCAGCACGATCCTGGCAACGCCCCCTTGTATGGTGAAATCGATTGGTTCAGTCATATCGCTTATTGTTGCTTAATGATTTTCTAAATACTTAAAAGCATTTGTACTTTATGCTACCGGATACTAAACACTTACACAAGCACCAGAATGGTTTAAATGCCTAGTGACACTTAAAGTAATCGAATGGTTCCTTACAATCCTCGCATTGATACAATGCCTTACAGGCCGTCGATCCGAACTCACTGATCATCCCTGTGTGATAGGAACCGCAATGCGGACATTGAACCGCTTCCTCCCGCTGGAAATATTCCGGTGTGCATACCTGTTGCTTCGGATTCGGCGGCGCGATTCCATAGGCCCGCAATTTTTCCCTGCCCGATACACTCATCCACTCGGTGGTCCAGGCCGGCGACAACTCCGTTATTATTTCAACGGGATTAAACCCATGGCTCGTCAACTCCATCCGGATCTGTATCGTGATCACATCCATCGCCGGACAACCCGAATACGTGGGCGTGATGGTGATCCGTGCCCCCTCATCCATGAGCTCAACCTTACGCACAATACCCAGATCCACCACCGATAGTACGGGCAGCTCGGGGTCCTTCACCTCCGCCAACAGTTTCCATATCGTTTCTTCGTTCTTCATTTTCTTCACCCGTCGGGTACCCGACGGGTAGGGTTTTCCAAAACTCCGGGTGTTTACACCCAATTTTGCCGGTTTTTAAGGCCAGTCAGGGGCGCCGTACCCCGTTTTTTCACGGTCCTCACCCGACGGGTACCCGACGGGTGCCCGACGGGTAAAGTTACCACTCGGCATTCGGATGGCTTCGTTGAAGGTATTGAAGGTCGGCCAGCAGATAGCCCAACTGTTCCGTGTGGGTACCCTCTTTACCGCCCTGCTGTGCCCAGGTCGATTCGGGAACCTTCAATCCCGCCTGCTCAAATGTCGACTCCACCCGTTGCAACCAGGGTTGCCGGTACATCGCAGGATCCTTGATCAATTCCGATGCCATCGCATCTTTCTGAAATCCTGCCGCTATAAACAGTTCGCCGGTGTAAGGCCATAATAAATCGATCGCTGTGGTCATGCGGCGATGACTTTCAACGGTGCCATCTCCCAGGCGGATCACCCATTCGCCACTCCAGCGCAGGTGATAGTTCACTTCCTTCAGAGATTTTTCGGCAATCGCAGCCAGTGTTTCGTTAGGGCAATGTTGCAAATCCGAATAAAACAGCTGCTGATAGGCACTGACAAAAAACTGGCGTGTGATGGTTACTGCCCAATCGCCTTTATTAAGTTCGGTTATCAGGTGATTCCGATATTCTCCTGCATCACGCAGATAAGCCAGATCATCTTCGTCGATCGCACCCGCCACCTGCAGAAAAGCGGGCGATTGAATCAATCCGCGATACCGATCACGATCTGCATTAAACTGCGATGCAGCATATTGATAAAAATTTCGCGCCTGCCCGATCAGGTCCAGCGCAATATTGGATATCGCGATATCCTGTTCGAGATTGGGGCCGTGGCCTGTCCACTCGCTGTTCCGATGCCCCAGCATCAGCGCATCGTCAGCCAAATGGAGTGATAGAAGAAATGACATCTGCTTAAAAAAAGATTCTTACATATGTTTTAATTCATCCGGCAGGTTGTAAAAAGTCGGATGCCGGTACACTTTATCGTTTGCCGGATCATAAAAGGCATCGGATTCATCGGGATTGGAAGCATGGATATACCTGCTTTCCACCACCCAGATGCTCACCCCTTCCTGCCGACGTGTATACACATCGCGTGCATTTTCGATGGCCATACGCGCGTCGGCGGCATGCAGACTTCCCACATGTTTATGATCCAATCCGGTTTTACTCCGGATGAATACTTCCCAAAGCGGCCAGTCGCTGCGCTTCTCTTCCGCGCCGCCACTTTGCTGAGCCGTTTCGCGATCGCCATAGTCGCCGTACCGGTATATTGTTGGAAATAGTTTCATCATCATCGTTTTTTGTTTTCCAAGCGGATCAGATTCGTATCAATTCAAAAAACCGCGCTTGTCTTCAGCCGGGCATCAGGCTACCTGTTGTTCTCCCGCCTCTTTGCGCGCGGCCTGTTTTGCTGCATGCGCGATAGCCGCTTCGCGAACCCAGGCACCCTCTTCATGGGCTTTGATCCGCGCAGCCATTCTCTCCTTATTGCATGGACCATTGCCGCCGATCACCTGCCAGAATTCGTCCCAGTTAATCGGCCCGAAATCATAGTGACCTCTTTCCTCATTCCATTTCATATCGGGATCGGGTAACTGCATACCAAGTAGTTTCACCTGCTCGGCACAGATATCGATAAATTTTTGTCGCAGTTCATCATTGGTGAAGCGCTTGATTTTCCACTTCATGCTTTGTGCGGTGTGGGGCGATGCGTCGTCAGGCGGACCGAACATCATCACACTGGGCCACCACCAGCGATTGATGGCATCCTGGCACATGGCACGTTGGGCGGGTGTACCCCTGCTCAGGGTCAGCAGGATCTCAAATCCCTGGCGTTGGTGGAAACTTTCCTCCTTGCAAATCCGCACCATGGCCCGGGCGTACGGACCATAGGAAGTTCGGCAAAGTGGCACCTGGTTCATGATCGCCGCGCCGTCCACCAGCCAGCCGATGGCCCCGATATCCGCCCAGGTAAGGGTGGGGTAGTTGAAGATGCTCGAATATTTCGCTTTCCCGCTATGGAGCTGATCAATCATTTCAGCCCGGCTGATACCCAATGTTTCGGCGGCACTGTACAGATAAAGACCGTGACCCGCTTCGTCCTGCACCTTGGCAATAAGCGTGGCTTTCCGACGCAGACTCGGGGCGCGCGTGATCCAGTTGCCCTCGGGCAACATGCCTACAATTTCACTATGCGCATGCTGGGAGATCTGACGGATCAGGGTCTGCCTGTACTTCTCCGGCATCCAGTCCTTCGGTTCGATTCGGATCTCCTCGTCAATCTTGCGCTGAAAAATCGCTTCGGGGTTATCGATCCCTAATTTTTCCATACCATAAATGTAAGATATTGTGCGCGATATACTAACAGCTGTTAGTCAAAAAAGCATTGACAGCCAAACTGAAATGCACTAACCTGATATCATTACCGGTAGTCGAAGTCCACCACGATTTCCTCGGTTCGCGGATGGCTCTGGCAGGTCAGGATAAAACCGGCTTCCAGCTCTTCCGGTTCCAGGGCATAGTTCTGATCCATTTCAACCTCGCCCTTCACCAGCCTGGCCCGGCAGGTACAGCAAACCCCGCCCTTACAGGCATAAGGAAGATCAGCACCCGCCTGTAAAGCAGCATCGAGGATGGGCACCCCCTGATAAGGCACCTTCATTTCGAAACTGCGACCGTCCACCTTCACCTGCACCCGGGCGGTCGGACCCAGGTCCCCGGTGCCGCTGGCCTCTTCCGTCTTGGGTCCGGATTTTTGTCCCGGTGTTGTAAATAGCTCAAAATGAATCCGCTGCGCCGGAACACCCGCATTCAGCAGATAATCGCGCGTGGAGAAAATCATTGCTTCCGGTCCGCAGATATAAAAATGATCCACCTGTTTCCAGTCGATCAGGTGATTCTCCAGTTCGCGACATTTAGTGGCATCGATGCGTCCGTACTGAATGGGCAGATCCGTTTTCTCGCGGCTCAGGATATGAATCAGCCGGAACCGCTCCATATACCGGTTTTTCAGGGCTTCCAGCTGCTCGCGGAAGATGATGGAATGACGATTCCGGTTTCCATATACCAGGGTGAAACGGCTCGCCGGCTCCGTGGCCAGCACGGTTTTGATAATCGAAAGAATTGGAGTGATGCCACTCCCCGCAGCGAATGCCACATAGTTTTTGGCCCGCTCCGGTTCGAGCGGTGTATAAAATTTCCCCGTGGGAGGTAGTACTTCAATGGTATCGCCCCGCTTCAGACGGGTGTTTGCATACTGGGAAAACAATCCGCCCGGAACCGCCTTCACGGCTACCCGCAATTCGTTCTCTAACGGTGAACTGCATACGGAATAAGAGCGCCGTATCTCTTCGCCGTCGATATATACACGCAGCGTGATATTCTGCCCCTCGCGATAGACAAACTGCTCAGATAGTTCAGACGGAATGGCAAAAGATATGGATACGCAATCATCGGTTTCTCTTCGGATATCCCGAATGGTCAGCGGGTGAAAATGGATAGACATAGCAATCGTTCAAATGCATTTGGGATCAGGACTTCAATCCCTCAATCATAATCAGCACCATATTTTCTTCCAGTTGTTTCGCAGAGATTTTTTCCTTACTGCGATGCCAGCTTTCGATGCCATTAACCGCATGCAACATGATCAACACAACGGTGGGAGCATCCACGGGCTTGATTTCGCCGGTCGCAATGCCCTTTTCGATGATGCCGGCCAGTCGCTTGCGATAGGTGCGACGTTGGTTATGGTAATTGGAGAGATAAGGTTCCGAAAGATGTTTCCAGTCGCGGTCTGCCACCAGCACCAGCTCGTAGTTCTCCACCATCTGACGGATATGGAACCGCAGGATGGCCTCCACTTTTCGGATGGCCGGAACCTCACTGGATTCCACATCGTCGATATGCTGGGTAAAGGTGTTCGCCACCTTGAATACGATTTCCTGCAGCAATTCCTCTTTCGACTGGATATGGTTGTACAGGCTTGCCGCCTCCACGCCCACTGCTTCCGCCAAATCCCTCATGGATGCTGCCTTGAAACCTTTTTCACGGAACAGCCTGGTTGCAGCCTCAACTATTACCTCTTTTTTTGTGCCGTTATTTTTGCTCTTAATCTTCGCCATATGACCCCAAATATACATACGAACAAGCGTTAGTGGAACGCCGAATCGCGCATTCTGGCCATCAAATTCAAAAAATCGGGTACTTTTGCCGCCAATTACCACCCCACCCGCTGTTGTTCAAGGCTAAAAAGCGGGTATCCGCCGCCAAAGGGCCGTGTGGGTATCCTTAGTCTCCTTAAAGATTTTAGGCGGGTGAAAAAAACAAACTAGTTATGTCTCTTATCGTAGTGGGTACAATGGCTTTCGACGCTATTGAAACACCCTTTGGAAAAAGTGGTCAGATCATTGGTGGATCCGCCACTTACGTAGCCTATGCAGCTTCCAATTTTGTACAACCCATCAATCAGATTTCCGTTATCGGATATGATTTCCCCAAAGATGAACTCGAAGCCCTGTCCAAACGCGGAGTTGCCCTCGATGGTGTGCAGATCAAGGAAGAGGAAAAATCCTTTTTCTGGGCCGGGAAATATCATCTCGATATGAATACCCGCGATACCCTCGACACCCAGTTGAACGTACTATCC
>DATCJQ010000195.1:0-9497 GCA_036562745.1 Flavihumibacter sp. | reverse complement strand
CACGCGAACCAATATGGAATCTTCGGCTGTGCATCCGTTATCATCCACGCGAACCTTATAGGTAGTAGTGGTTTTGGGATCCACCACCGGGTTCGCGGTATTATCGAAGCGGATATTCGTAACCGGTGTCCAGGTGAATACCGGCGCCAGAGTTCCGGGGGCCGTTGCGGAAAGTGGCAATTCGTCAATGCTGCAGATCAGGGTATCCTTAAAGGGCAGGAAAAGATTGGGGCGATCGCGCACTTCCACCTGTGCGGTGGCCGTGCCCTTACATCCCTTGTCGCTTTCCACTTCCAGGGTTACGGTTTTAAAACCGAGGGAATTGTATCGGTACGAAGGATTGCGGGTATTGGCCACATCCGTATCGGTGGTTTCGTCGCCGAAATTCCAGTTCCATTTGGCCACGGTTCCATATCGGGAGTAGGTGGTGTCAACAAAGGTGAAGGGCGTGAGGATACAGGAACCCTGCGCCACAAATCCGGGGAAGAATCCCGGATAAACCTTGGCAAGGGTGGTGGTCGAATCCTGGCACTGCCCGTTTGCAAGCAGTACTTTGAGTTTTACGGTATAGGTTCCGGTATCGGCATATTGATGCTGAATCTGTCCCAATGCCGTGGTTACGGTATCATTGCCGGTGCCGTCTCCGAAGTTCCAGATATACTGGGCACCGGCGGGGTTTGCCTGTCCGTTCTGGAAGGTGACCAGAAAATCATCACAGAACTGGTAATCGGGCGACAGCAATGCCCGCAGGGGCTGGCAGTTGGATACGGCAATATGAATATCCTTCCGATGTGTATTGATCAGTATATTATCGCGGTACTCACGCACACATACGGTTACCACATATTGTCCCACTGCATTGGGTGCGATGCCGGATATGAGTCCGGTTTGGGAATTGATGGACACTGATCCGCCCAGGGGAATATTGCCCGTGAGTCCGGCGCGGTAGTTCACCTGGCTGAAGGGCGGTGAAGAAGTGGGTACGGGTGAGGTACAGCTTGTACAGTTTCCGGGGTCACGACCTCCCCCCACATAGGCATTACAGAAATCATATACCAGCGAATCGGCATCAGGATCTTCGGCAGAGAAATCGAAGGTGAAACCGCTACCGGCGCAGATCGCAATGGCGTCATTGGGATTGAAGCTGGGGCTGCTGTTCCGGGGTGCGTCCGACTTGGCACGGGTACCGGGTATTTCACAGGAGTAGGTTACGCCCACATCGCCACTGTTTCCGGCTACGTTGCGGATATTATCAATCCGGCAGCAGCGCTGAAATGCTATAGAATAGCCGTCTTCCGTTTCGGGAAGGGTTACTATTGTGCTGTAATACCGCAAACGATAACAGACATCCGTAGGCGGATTCAGGATACAGGGGTTGGAATTGGGGTCGTATTGTATTCGTGTTTCTGTTGTGAACGGCGCGGTTACGTTCTGCAAAATGCGAACCCCACCGGTTTTTTCAAATATGGTGAATGTTACCGACTCGTCAAGCTGACCGGAGCCTCGCGCACTACAATCCACATATAGTTTGAGGGTAAGCTCATAACGCGAGCGGGTAACTCCGCCAACAGTTTCAGAACCTAAATGTCGGTACGTCAACTCACCACCTCGTATATGCGCTGCTGAAAGGGAGGATACCAACCCTATCAACGCCAACATCAATAATCCAAATCTTTTCATTCAAAATGGTTGTTCAGCTACCTGGGCAGGTCGGAGAGAAATTTGTTGAGCGATTCCATGAATCGGGATGGCTCTTCCAACATGCCCATGTGCCCCGACTTTTCAAGTATATAAATATATGACAATTCAGGGAGATGCACCTGTTGCATCGAGTCGGCAAAAGGTACTGCCTGATCGTGCCGACCAATGATAAACAACACGGGGAATTTTGATTTTTTCAATATCTCCGTGCGATCGGGCCTGGCCATCATGGCTTCCGTAAATGCAATCAGGGCCTCTGGTTGCTGATAGGAGTGACGTTGAATAAGTTGCTTTATTGTATCAGCCATGCTTATCCGATGCTGTTCGGCGAAAAGATTCGGTGAAGATGCTTCAAGAAAAGCTGCCGATCCCTGCTTTCTGATGAATTCGATGCTTTTTCGCCTGGTTTCTTTCTTGGCCTCACTGTCGGCATACGCACTGGAATGCACCAAACCAAGCGCTGTAAGGCGATCGGGATACAATTCTGCAAAAGCCAGACTGATATACCCACCCATCGAATGACCGAGCAATGTGGCTGTCGAAATTTTTTCGGTGTCTAATATCGTTTTAATACCGGTGGCCATCGATTCCATACTGAGTCCGGGTTCTAATGCTGAAGAACCTGTGCCGGGCAGATCGGGCACAATCAGTTGAAATTTATCTTGCAGGGCTTCGATGGTGCCATCCCAGATTCTGCTGTCTTCTCCAAAACCGTGAATCAGTACAACGGTCTTTCCTTTTCCGAGTTTGCGGTAATTCATGTTTTGTTGGTTTTAGACTGGTAGCGTGATTGTACGAAACGGAAGGTCGACCACGACAGAATGCCGGCTGCGGCAATGATCATGATCCAGGAAATCCAGTCGCCGAATCGTACAAAAAATGTTTGCTCTTCATAGGTTTGAACAGTTTGTTTTATGGCCGCCTCTGTATCCCAGCCCTGGGGTTGATATATTTTCCCAAGGGGATCGATAAAACAGCTGATACCGGTATTCGCACTGCGCACCACCCACCGTCTGGTTTCAATGGCACGCAATCTGGCATATGCCAGGTGCTGTTTGTGTCCTGCCGTATTGCCCCACCATCCGTCATTGGTGATTATTATCATGATATTGGCTCCATTGCGGAAAAATCCCGTCATGAAATCACCGTAAATCGATTCATAACAAATAGCCGGCGCAATTTTCAGTCCATTTTTATCGTCGGTGAGCACGGTCCTTTCCTCCTGTCTCGCATAACCGCCCGTGGTTCCTCCGAAATGTTCAAACCACTGATCCATAAAGCGCAGAAAGGAGGGAAGCGTTTCCACTCCGGGTACCAGTTTTGATTTATGATACTTGCTGATCATGCCGCTGCTGTCGAACAGCGCCGCGGTATTGTAAGCTTCATAAAACATATCGGTGCCGTAAATCGGACGCGCATAGGGCGATTCATCACGCGATGACAGGAAATTGAACGATTCAACACCTGAAAGCAATTTCAATTGCGGATGACGGCCCAGAAAATCGCGCACCGCCTGCAGGGAAGCATTCTGATTGATTTTGTTTTCTTCAATGCCATTGGGTGAATTGATGGCGGTTTCCGGCCATACTACCAGAGCAGTTTCATTATCGATTGCCGATTCGCTTAGCCGGATCAACTGATTGAGCTGCGCTTCCTGTGTGCCAGGTGAAAATTTTGCATACGGATCGATATTCGGTTGCACCACAACGATGTTGGGCTGTTTGCTGGTGGCGGAATTGTTATCCTCCGGACTTCCAATATTCCTGGTGAATTTGATCAGGAAAGATGTCGCGATGGGTAGAACCAATGCCACAGCGAGTGATATTTTCAATTGGGGTGATCGGCGATTTCCGGTGAGATCAGTCCTCGAAGCGGCAGCTTTTACACTTTTAAGAATAAGGATATTAACGATCAGAACCCATAGCGATCCGCCGCTGGTACCGGTGTATTCGTACCACTGCACCCAATCGGGATTGTTGGCGAATACATTGCCGAGCGTGAGCCAGGGCCAGCTCAATTCCCAGTTCAGGTGGATATATTCAAAGCTGAGCCAGGCACTGAGAAAGGCAGGATATGCAAAACGGCTTCCCAGTCTTTTGTTCACATTGTACAATGCCAGCCAGGGAAGTGTCATCAGCGCAGCATTGGTGATAATGGCTCCAATGGCACCCACGTCAGTGGAGTTCCATATCCACCAGGTGGTAATGGTATTCCAGATGAGCATCGATAAAAAACTCCATCCCAGGAAAGCTTTTCTGGAAACGCCCTGTTCCAGCAAATAGAAGAGCGGAACAAAGGCGAAGAAGATGAGGATAATCGTGGGCAGGGGCGGCCAGGCTCCGGAAAGCAGCAATCCACTCGCCAGGGATAATAAAAAGGGATGAAACTTTTTCATTGCTACGAAAATAGTTCATCCCTTTAAATTGTCTGTCGTAACACGCTATTTGTTATTCACGCTCAATTATTTATGGCTGTATCAGGCTGTTGGGCCTCCATACTGCATCTATAACTGATTCGGCTATTTGCGGCTGTAGTTCGGCGCTTCCTTCGTGATGTCCACATCATGTGCGTGGCTTTCTTTCATACCGGCATTGGTGATTTTTGTAAATCTTGCTGTTGCCTGCAGTGTTTCGAGATCCTTCGCACCGCAATAGCCCATACCTGCGCGCAGGCCGCCCACAAACTGGGCCACTACTTCTCTGAGGAATCCTTTGTATGCAACTCGACCCTCAATTCCTTCGGGAACCAGTTTCTTGATATCGTCCTCCACATCCTGGAAATAACGATCACTTGAACCCTGTGCCATGGCTCCAATGGAACCCATACCGCGGTACTCCTTGAATTTGCGTCCCTCGTAAATGATGGTTTCACCCGGACTCTCATCCACACCGGCGAATACGCTACCCATCATTACGCAGTTGGCTCCGGCGGCAAGCGCTTTTACCATATCACCGGTATAACGGATACCACCATCCGCAATCAGGGGAATTCCCATCGGCTTCAATGCGCCGTATGCTTCCATAATGGCGGTGAGTTGGGGAACACCCGCACCGGCCACGATACGTGTGGTACAGATGGAACCAGGACCAATACCTACCTTAACACAATCGGCTCCTGCTTCAGCCAGGGCTTTGGCGCCATCGGCGGTGCCCACGTTTCCGGCGATCACCTGCAGTTTCTTGAAATTCTTTTTGATCAGTTTCACTGAATCCATCACCCCCTTGGTATGTCCGTGGGCGGAATCCAGCGTGATAACATCCACGCCTACCTGTTGTAGTGCTGATACACGATCCAGCATATCTCTCGTAATTCCCACCGCTGCTCCTACCAGCAGACGACCGTATGCGTCTTTATTGGCATTGGGATAACTGTGCAGTTGCAATATATCGCGGTAGGTGATCAGTCCCACCAGGGTGCCATCTTTCTTAACTACCGGTAGTTTTTCAATCTTGTGCTGCTGAAGGATCTTCTCGGCTTTTTTCATATCCGTTCCTTCCGGAGCCGTAACCAGATTTTCTTTGGTCATCACATCGCTCACGCGCTTCGATTTGGCTGTTTCAAAGCGGAGATCGCGGTTCGTGAGAATTCCCACCAGTTTATTTTTATTGTCAACAATGGGAATACCTCCGATTTTGTTTTCCTTCATGATGCGGAGCGCATCCGCAATGGTGGATTCGGCTGTCAGTGTAACCGGATCGAGAATCATTCCGCTCTCGCTGCGCTTCACCTTTCTCACCTGATCTGCCTGCTTCTCAATACTCATGTTCTTGTGGAGGATACCGATACCGCCTTCACGGGCCAGAGCGATTGCCAGCTGGGCTTCCGTTACGGTGTCCATCGCTGCAGACAACATCGGGATATTCAGTGAAATGGTTTTGGTGAGCCTGGTGCGAATATTTACTTCGCGGGGTAATACTTCAGAATAGGCCGGAACCAGCAATACATCATCAAAGGTCAGACCTTCACCAAAAAACTTGAGGGATAAATCAATTTTACGGGGAGTGCTCTTTCTTATTGCCATGTGCAAAGATAGTGCAAGCCGAATATTGGTGCCAAATTTTTGTCTTTTCCGGCTATCCTGCATTATTTCGCCAGGGTGTAACGACGCCCAGGTAAAACTTTGACCAATCCGTTCAATTCCAGATCCAGTATGGCTTTCGCCGCCGTTCCCGCTTCGAGCCCGCTTAATATATACAGATCGCTTACCGGCAGGGTGGAATGCTTCGACAACAAATTCACCAGAATGCCGGAAGGAAGGTCCAGTTCCGTTAACAGGGGCAATTGTCGGGCTGTTTCTTTTTTTCCGGCACCTTCATTCCATTGCATTTCCATGAGAAATTCTGTCAACCCGGTATAGGCGATGGCTTTCTGATCACGAATCAGCCGGTTGGATCCGCTGCAGGTAGGATCCGTGATCCGGCCGGGTACGGCAAAAACGGGCACGTTATAACTGTTTGCCAGTGCAGCCGTAATCATACTGCCTCCCCTTAAACCTGTTTCCACGATAATAACCGCCTGGCTGATACCCGCAACTATACGGTTCCTGATAGGGAAATGGTGACGTTCAGCCTTGGTTCCGATCGGAAACTCGGTTACCAAGGCACCTCCCTTCCGGAGAATTTCCTTGCCTAAACCGGTATGCACCGATGGATAGATATGGTCCAGTCCATGTGCCAGCACCCCGATAGTGATCGCGCCATGTTGCATAGCCGTGCGATGGGCCAGTCCGTCAATCCCATAGGCCATTCCGCTGACTACTGCAATACTTTGCTGGGCCAGCTCGCGCGTAATTCGTTCCGTCACCTGCCTGCCGTATTCGGTATGAGACCTGGTGCCAATGATGGCCACCGATTTCGGTAAATCAAGCGGTGCTTCTCCTTTATAATAAAGCAATACCGGCGGATCATAACATTCTTTCAGACGAGAGGGATAGCGTGAATCGCCATATCCTATAATCTCAATTCCGTGCTCAATACTCTGCCGGACGATTTCCGAACAAATCCGGAAGCCGTCGAACTGGCGGATGTTTTTCGCCCTTATTTCTCCAATGCCCTCGATATGCTGCAGTTCGGGAAGGGATGCGTTGAAGATTGCAGTGGCCGACCCAAAACGATCGAGCAATAATTTCGCATGCACATAACCGATAGTTGGAATCTTTGTCAGAGCCACCAGACAGATTTGTTCTTCCTCCATACATCACCCTCCTTTCTGCGAATTCGCTCATATTATCCACTCCTTCCGGATGGAATTCAATCGCAAGATAGCAGGACACGTGGAGTCAGTCCAGCGTGAAAACACGGTAATTCAAACCGTTTATTCGCTGATTACTTTCAGTTCCGTGCGGCGGTTCCGGGCTCGGCCTTCTTCCGTTGAATTGTCAGCAACAGGCTGGGTGGCACCGAACCCCTTGTGTGTCAAACGAGCCGGCTGGATTCCTTTTTTCACCAGATAATTCACCACGGCCTGTGCGCGTCCGTTCGAGAGCGCCAGGTTGTCGGCCGCTTTGCCCACGGCATCGGTATGCCCGTTGATCTGGATGCGGAGTGTGGGATTGTCTTTCAGCAATTGCACCAGTTTATCCAGTTCAACCTCCGATTGTGCGCTAAGGGCTGCACTTCCGCTTTCATAGAAGATGTTTTTGAGCTCGATGGTGGCATCACGTGTTATCGGTTGCAAATCAATATTGATTACATAAGTGGAGTCAGGCGTGCGCTGGCTCAACTGGAAATTCTCCGAGAAGAACAGGTAGCCCTTTCGGTTTACATTGAACATATAATCGCGTCCTATGGGTAGCGTGATCAGGTAATTTCCTGTTTCATCCGTTTCTACCAGACTCAGTGTTTCTCGGGTATTGATATCCGTTAGTTCCACCGCCGAGGGCAATCCCTTCAGGGTTTTGCTGTCGCGTACCACACCCTTGATCCAAAGTGTTTTGATCGGACGTACCCCTTCCCGCATAGTGAACGTATAAAGGTCCAGTCCGCCCCGGCTATCGGCCCGGTCACTCGCATAATAAGCTGTGGTGCCATCGGCCGTAATAACCAAACTGCCCTCGTTTTCGATGGTGTTGATCGGGTACCCCAAATTCTTCGGCAAACTGAATGTGCCTTTGGGACCTTTTCTCGCCACAAAGAGATCGTCTCCTCCATAACCGGGCAGGCCGTTGGACGTGAAATAAAGCGTTTGGTTGTCGGCATGGATAAAGGGACAGCTTTCATCCCCGCTGGTATTGATTTCCGGTCCGAGGTTTTCAGGCTCGCTCCACCGCCCGTTCGGCAAAAGATGACTCACCCAGATATCACTGCCGCCGTATCCACCCGGGCGACGACTTGCGAAATACAAATCCCGCTTATCGGGTGAAAGGCTGGGTGCCGATTCCCAAAACTCAGTATTGATTCTGTTGCCCAGGTTCTCTGGCTCGCTCCATCCGTCGGGAGTCAGGTAAGAAATATAAAGGTCGCAGCTTCCGTATCCGTCGGGGAAATTGCACCCGGTGAAGATGAGCCATTTTCCATCGAGCGAAATAGACTGTGCACCTTCGTTCAGGTTGGAATTGATTTGGCCGGTCAGCCCCCGCGCGAGCGTCCATGTATCGCCATTGCGGCGGGTTTCATAAAAATCTTCGTTTCGGTTGTTCACCCGACGGGTAAAAATCAGTTGCTGGTTATCGATGGTCAGGGCGGGATAATATTCCGAAACGGCACTGTTCACCGAATCGCCCATATTCAACGGTTGAAACTTATAGTTCGCCAGGGTGGAATCCGCGGCCTGTTCGAGTGCAAACAGGTAGGTTTTTCTGCGATAGCTGGCCGCACGCTGGCTCGACTCATTCAGGTCGTTGATCAGCATAAAACTATTGATCGCCTTCAGGGCTTCCTGAAAACGTCCCTGTCCCGCCAGGTTAATCGAGTAAGGGAGATTATAATCCCGGAAATAATTGGAATCAATGGCGCGTGCTTTCTCGTAGTTCAGTACCGCTTCATCGTAGTTTTTGAGTTCGCCGTACATGCCTGCAATGGAGAGCCAGGCATCTGCAAATTTCGGATCGATGGCCACCGCCTCCTGAAGAGTTTTAATTCCTTCCTGAAAACGCCCGTCCTGGGCCTGTTCCATGGCCTTCTGGTAGAGTTTTACCGCCTTGCTGTTGACTTTGGATGGATTGTAGTTCTGCGCCATCAGGGGGGCAGCCGGCACCAGGGCCAGGGCCAGCAAAACCAGGATCTTGGTAAATACACGAAACTGCATATGCATAGCAAACGAAAATTAGGCCATTTTATGCAGGACGGCAATGGTTTTATTATTGCTTAAGGAACATTTATGTACTTGTGGCTCTGGATGCTGAGTTCCCATTGGGGGTGTGCCTTGATATAGTCAATGATCAGCGGCAGCATCTGATCGCGCTTATCCCATTCGGGCTGCAGGTAGAGTTTGCAACCAGGCGAAACCTGGGCAGCATATTTTTCAGCCCACTCAAAATCCGATTTGTTAAAGACAACCACCTTCAGTTCGTTGGCCGCTTTTATTACCTCGGGGAGGGGGAATTTGAATTTCTTGGGAGAAAGACAGATCCAGTCCCAGTACCCACTAAGGGGACTGGAACCGGAGGTCTCGATATTGGTTTCGAACCCTGCTTTTCGCAGGGCAAGGGTAAGTTCGTCGAGCGGATGGAGCAGGGGTTCGCCACCGGTAATCACGGCCAGCCGACCCGGATGTTCGAGTGCCTGGTTCACAATTTCGGTTATGGGTATCCGTGGGTGACTGGATTCATCCCAGCTTTCCTTCACATCGCACCACAC
>DATCJQ010000189.1:0-7114 GCA_036562745.1 Flavihumibacter sp. | reverse complement strand
GAACAGCACAAAGCATGCCACCGACATCGAAAATTTCTCGTGCCAGGCCATCTTGTGCAAACGCAGATTCCGCATGCGGTTGACATAGTCGGATTTGGTGATCTCCAATGAGCTCCGCGTGATGGAAAGTTGAGAGAGCACCCGTTCATTCATGGCAAAAAACAGTGAATCAGGAATAATATCGCCCAGTGAATCCACTTTTGCCAGCTCCGGAGCCGGCTTGTAGAGGGTGTCCATCCGGGAATAAAAGGGAACATAGCCTCCGATTTCCGTCAGCACGCGGGTTTTGAAAAACTGATCGCCATCACCCAGGGAATCAATCTTTTTGGTCAGCTGCCGCACGCTTAACATCTGGTAATTGTCCTTAAACAGGCTGTCTTCCGTTTTGGTAAAGACCAGGGAGCTCAGGTCGAACACCTTTTTAAACTCTTTAAACCCCAGGCGGATGTATTCGGTATTGGTATTCACGCGGCTGCCTCTTTCGGTATATCGCCATCCGTCGATCAGCTTGAATTCAAGAAATCGCTTGTCGTCGGATACCCGCATGATCCCCTTTTCGGCAATGATGATATTGTCCTGCAGGTTATAGTCCTTCTCGAAAATGATGATTTCCCGCAGTGTTGAGTCGTCCTTTTCCTTCTTACCCACCTTGATGGCATAACCCGGAATATTGGTGTAAAAAGCGCCCTCCCGCAGGTCGAAAGCCGGCTTTTTATTGATGATATCGTATTTGAGCCGGTTGAGCTTGAGGTTGGCAACCGGCAGAATATTATTATTGAAGAGGAAGGCGATCGCGCTCAACATAATGGCCACCACCATTACCGGGCGCATGAACCGCAGCAGGGGGATGCCTGCGGATTTAATGGCCACCAGCTCAAAGGTTTCGCCCAGGTTCCCGAAAGTCATGATGGAAGACAGCAGCACGGCCAGGGGCAGGGCCAGGGGCACCACAGTGGCGGCTACGTAGGCAATGGCTTCGAAAATGGTGGTAAGATCCAGTCCCTTTCCCACGAAATCGTCGATGTAAAGCCAGAAGAACTGGAGCACCAATACAAAGAGGGTTATAAAAAACGTTGCGATGAAAGGGCCGACAAACGCTTTTAAAATGAGTGTATCTAATTTCTTAATCACTGTCCTCCGGAATAATTCTGACTATCTTTATTTGCTATGAACCGGGTAAAATTACAGTTTTCCGAAGAGGAAACGGCGCTGGTATCGGATCCTGCCATCATTTTAACGAAGAATAGGATACTAGGTAAGCTGTCGGAAATGCTGGGTTCGCTGAGCGAAGTGCAGCGCGAACAGGCGGAAAGCTATCGCCATAGCCTGCCTTCAGCGTTCTTCGAACAGGCGCCCAAGATCTCGCGGGGCGATAATTACCAGGGACTGCCCTGGCTCATGCTCGATTTTCCGCGTTGCTTCACGCCGGGAAAGACCCTGGCCATCCGCCAGTTTTTCTGGTGGGGACGGTTTTTCTCTTCGACCCTGCTGGTATCGGGACCGTTGAAAGCCTCGGTGCTGGCTCAGTTGGAATCCGGGTTTCCGGTAAAAAAAGAAGCCGCGACGGATCAGCAGGATCTGTACATCTGCGTACATGCATCACCGTGGGAGCACCATTTTCAGGAGGATAATTTTAAATTGGTCAGGGAAATATCAAATGAGGACCTTGCTGCCATCGGGCAACGAGAATTTCTTAAGTTGGCATATTGGAGTCCCATTGGTGATTGGGCCATGGTGCCTGACTTTTTTAACCAGTCATTTCTTCGGTGGATGCAGTTATTGGTTCGGGCCAATACCCCGGAGGGTTAGTTCCCCAGGCGATGAAAAAGGTCTTTCACCTGATAGCCCCAAAGCTGACTTTGATCTTTAATATCTCTCTTGTCAGCAAAATCGTTGATCACCAGTATAGTTTGGTTGGTTACTTCTGATTTCTCTATGCGAAACTCAAAAAATTCATCTTTCGGTGCGTGTAGCCAGTGAAATCGTATAAAACTATTCTCTTCGCTTTCCAGTACTTCTGCTTTATCTGTCGAACCATTCCAGGAAAAACTAAAAATTTGATCTCGTTCGTCCACCTGGTCTGCAAACCATTCCTGCAATCCTGCCGGGGTGCTCAGAAACTCGTATAGAATTGAAGGGGAGCACCTGACGGGATATTCCAGCGTATACATTTGTTTCTTACTCATCTCCGTTCAGTTCAGTCATTTGAATACAATCAATGCAATGATAGAAAATTAAATGACACTGTAAAATAATCTGCCAAGTATTTTTTGTTAAAGAATTGGGGGTTAAACTTTGAACAAACGCCCCGTGAAAACACTGGTTTTCAGCAAATTAGATTTGCAAATTTTGGAAAACGCATAGGCTCTTGTTAAATTGTTTCGCTTGAGAAGAATCAATTTGATTAAAAATTGATACAAGATTTTTCTCATTTGTTCGTTTCCTAATTCGGCAAACCTTAAACCAAACCATAGAATCCAAAAAACCCCACCTATGAGTATGCGGCAATTAAAAATTTCCAAGTCCATAACAAACAGGGAATCCCAAAGTTTGGAAAAATACCTGCAGGAAATTGGAAAAGTTGAGCTGATCGGACCCGAAGAGGAGGTCCGCCTGGCCCGCCTGATCAAACAGGGGGATCAGCGGGCACTGGACCGTTTAACCCGTGCCAACCTGCGTTTCGTGGTATCTGTTTCGAAGCAATACCAGAATCAGGGACTTTCGCTGCCTGATCTCATCAATGAAGGAAATCTGGGATTGATCAAAGCTGCCCAGCGTTTTGATGAAACCCGCGGTTTCAAGTTTATTTCCTATGCTGTTTGGTGGATTCGTCAGAGCATTTTGCAGGCCCTGGCTGAACAGGCCCGCATTGTGCGTTTGCCGTTGAACAAGGTAGGACTTACCAACCGGATTCAGAAAGCTTATGCTCAGTTGGAGCAGGAATTCGAGCGCGAACCCTCGCCCGAGGAAGTGGCCGAATTGCTGCAGATCGATACCGAGGAAGTGGCTGCATCCCTCAGCATGTCGACCCGCCACCTGAGTATGGATACGCCGCTCTCCGACGGAGAGGAAAATACCATGATGGATGTACTCGAAAATCCGAACGCCGAGCGTACTGATAAGGCCGTGGAACACGATGAAAGCCTGAAAATGGAACTGGATCGCTCCATGCAGGTACTGACCGAGCGTCAGAAGGAAGTGATCATGTACTTCTTCGGTATTGGGGTGGATCATCCCATGAGTCTGGAAGATATTGGTGAAAAATTTAATCTGACACGCGAAAGGGTGCGTCAGATCAAGGATAAGGCCATCACCAAGTTAAAAAGCCATTCGAGATCGCAGCAGTTGCGCACATACCTTGGCGCTTAATCAATTGCTTCCAATATATTTGCATTCCGATTTTAAGGTGAACGATTCGTTCACCTTAATTTTTGGGTGAAAATTGAAGGACTATGTTTGAATCTTTAAGCGAGCGGCTCGAATCGGCCTTTAAACAGATCAAAGGCGAGGGCCGTATTACCGAACTCAACGTGGCGGCCACCGTAAAGGAAATCCGCCGTGCCCTGGTAGATGCCGACGTGAACTATAAAATTGCCAAGGAATTTACCGATAAGGTGAAGGAAAAGGCGATGGGCGAGAAGGTGCTTACTGCCGTGAGTCCCGGTCAGCTCATGGTGAAAATCGTGAAGGACGAACTGGTGGAGCTCATGGGCGGAACCGAGTCGGAATTCAATGCCAAGGGAAATCCGGCCGTGATCCTGATCGCCGGTTTGCAGGGTTCGGGTAAAACAACCTTCAGTGGAAAACTGGCCAACTATCTGAAAGCCCGCAAATTCACACCCCTGCTCGTGGCGGCGGATATCTACCGTCCCGCGGCGATCGACCAGCTGAAAGTGCTGGGCGGCCAGATCGGGGTGGATGTATACAGTGAGCCTGAGAACAAGGATGCCGTGGCTATTGCACGGAACGCCGTGGCCCAGGCCCGCACCCTGAACAAAAACGTGGTGATCATCGATACCGCCGGCCGTCTGGCTATCGACGAGCAGATGATGACCGAGGTGAGCAATGTAAAAGCCGCCGTGAATCCCCAGGAAATCCTCTTTGTGGTGGATTCCATGACCGGTCAGGATGCCGTAAACACTGCCAAGGCCTTCAATGAACGCCTGGATTTCACCGGCGTTGTACTGACCAAACTGGATGGTGATACCCGTGGTGGTGCCGCCCTTTCCATCAAATACACCGTTAATAAACCTATCAAGTTCATCTCTTCCGGTGAGAAACTCGACACCCTCGATGTGTTCTACCCCGAGCGGATGGCCCAGCGGATTCTCGGCATGGGTGATATCACCACCCTCGTGGAACGCGCCCAGGCCCAGTTCAACGAGGCCGAAGCCAAGAAGCTGGAAAAGAAAATCCGTAAGAATCAGTTTGATTTTGAGGACTTTAAGCAGCAGCTCGAGCAAATAAAGAAGATGGGTAATATCAAGGACCTGCTGGCCATGATCCCCGGCGTGGGCAAAGCCATCAAGGATATCGATATCAGCGACGATGCTTTCAAGGGCATCGAAGCCATGATCAACTCGATGACCCCCTACGAGCGCTCCAATCCCGATATTATCGACGGTAGCCGGCGCAAGCGGATCGCCAAAGGGAGCGGGAAGGATATCGCCGAAGTGAACGCCTTCATGAAACAGTTCGAACAAATGAAGGACATGATGAAAATGATGAATAAAATGCCCATGGGACGTATGCCCGGACTGGGCGGATTCGGAAGGCGATAACTTTTCTAATTCCCTAATAATTATTAAGTTTGTTCATGTCAATTGGATTGTTAATTTTGCAGTCCTAATTTTTAGTAACCCTATTTGTTCACGCATTTAAATGTCTATTTACGATGCCAGTTAAAATGAGATTGCAGCGTCACGGCTCTAAGAAAAGACCCTTCTACTTCATCGTAGTTGCGGATGCCCGTGCACCAAGAGATGGTAAATTCATTCAAAAAATCGGTACTTACAACCCCCTGACAGTTCCTGCTACGATTCAACTCGATCGTCAGCGTGCGCTCGACTGGTTGCACAAAGGTGCTGAACCTACTGATACCGTTCGCCGGATCCTGTCCTTCAAAGGCGTACTGTACCTGAAACATCTGCTGCGTGGAGTTAAACTGGGCTTGTTCGACGAAGTAACTGCTATGCAGAAATTTGAAGTATGGCACAAAGAACACGAAGCTCAGTTGAAAAAACGCAGCGATGAACACCGCAAGCAACGTCAGGCCCGTCGTTATCCCAATCAGGGAGCACGTCGTCCCCAGCCTCGTCAACAAGAAGGTGGTGCTGAATAATTTCTAACCAGCTCTATATAATTATCCCGGAGGTTTTAGCCCCCGGGATTTTTTTTCAGGATAAGGTCCACAGCCAATGGATCGGTCTGATAAAATGGATCCGTCCATAATCGTTGATCATTCATTTAAGAATAAGGATCATGCGCTATAACAGTATTGGAAAAATCGCCGCCGCTCATGGCATTGCCGGAGAACTGGTGCTCAAACATGCACTGGGAAAACGTACTGCTTTAAAGGGACTCGAAACCATCTTTATCGAAGTCCGCAAAGGTGAATTGCTTCCCTATTTTATCCAGGGCGCCCGGGCAAAAAATGAGCAGGAGATTTATCTTCAGTTCGACGGCATCGCCACCCGCGAATCGGCCCAGAAACTCGTGGGAAAAGAATGCTGGCTGCCCGAAGAAGATTTCAATCGCTATGCCGCTTCCAATGCATCCATTTCATTTCTCGGATACCATATCTGGCACGAGGGCGAAGACCTGGGCGAAATACTGGAAGTGATCGAACAACCCCACCAGGTGCTCTGCCGGATCGAATACCACGGGAAGGATGCGCTCCTGCCGGTTCATCAGGATTCTCTGCTCGAAGTGGACCCCGGCCGCAAAATCCTGCGTGTTCAGCTTCCCGACGGCCTCCTCGATATTTACCGTTAAACTTACCCGTCGGGTACCCGTCGGGTGCCCGACGGGTAAGTTAGCCCAGCGCAACCGGAAGGCGTCCCAGCAGTTTTTCAATTTGAACCCAGTGCCGCTGATTATGCGCCGCGATGAACATAAACACATCACCCAGTTTCAGTTTGATGAACTGCGCAATACTGATCGGAATGCGAATCTTGTTCAGATCCACCTGCCGGCCCCGCTCAATCAGCAGTATAAACTGACGCTGCCATTGCATAAATTCGGTCATCACCCTTTCTTTGTCCAGGTCCGGACTTGGGGAATGCGCTTTCATGGCCTTGATTTTATTGGTAACCTTACCTTGCCGGGGCAACATCGACTTGGTGAAATAGCCGCCCAGCCATCCCGGTTTAAAATGCTTGGAAGGGCCGGCCTGTTTGTTCGAAGCCTCCGCCATTGCTTTTTCGATCAGCGGAATATAATAACGGTAATAAGTGTTCAGATGCTCCAGCACCTGCAGGGTGTTCCAGCGATTCGGGCCATCATTTGTTTCCAGCAGTTCCAGCGGTGTATGCTGATACATGGCATCGATCTGATCCAGCAGGGCTACCGATTCCTCCTTGAGATGCTGTAATAAGTCTGTTGCGATTAGTGCTTTCATCTTGATTTGTTTTGCACAAAACTATCGGCCCCCGCCAAGCTGATTCTTGGTCTCCACCAAGATTTTCAAACCCTCACCGAACCCAGCAACTTGCTGAAGGTGGTGGCATCAATGCCGAGATAGGACGCCAGATATTTGTGCGGCACGAGTTGAAGGATATGCGGACTTCTTTTCAGCAGGGTGCGAAATTTCTCTTCTGCACTGTACACCATCAGTTCGATCTGGCGTTCCAGAATCCCTTTAGTGGTATAGGCGAGCGACTGATACATCAGTTCTGCAATCGAAGGAAACTGTTTGCGGCATTGCTCCACCTGTTGAAAGGATGCGCGCAGAAACCTGCTCGTGGTAAGCGTTTCGAGATAATAATTCGAAGGAATCTGTAAGAGAAAGGAATCGAGAATGCCGGAAAATGACCCCGGGTAGGTAAATACCACCGTGGCTTCTTTCTGTTCATGGAGATGAAATCCGCGCTGCACACCCTCCACCACCCAATAG
>DATCJQ010000187.1:0-4915 GCA_036562745.1 Flavihumibacter sp. | reverse complement strand
TGCTTATACACTTCATAGGCCAGTTTATGAAACTCGCTGGTGGTGTCTTTGGAAAACGGCACCGGAGGTTTGGGTTTGAACTGCTGACTCGAATCCATAAACATCGGGCGAATGATCTTCCAGTGCGGTTCAACGGCATCCATATATCCGGGGGGTGTGGGATACCAGCTCCAGTCCTGGTTTTTGGGCGAATAACGCACCATGGTGCTGAGCTTGTTGTAGCGGTCGCCCTTACTGAAGTCCAGCACGTGCTGCACGTATTTTTTAGCGATCTCTTTGGAGTAATCAATCTTCTGGGATGGCACTCCGCGTTTACGGCATTTTGCTTCGTATTCGGCAAGATCTTTCTCCAGCATATAGCCCGATGGCAGGAACACTCTCCCCCCTTCCAGGATGCTGTAAACTGCGGCAAAGCCAGGATCCAGCTTTTTCTTATCAATTTCGATAACAAAGTCCTTGTACTGATGAAAAATCGCAGAAGGGCGCGGCAGTCCACCCGACAATGAACTAATCAGATCATAAGCTCCGAGTGTCGAATAAGTGTAAAACCGGGCAGCGGCAGGCGGATTCACCACATCGTGCATCATCACCATCGTTAAAGCAAACACCGCCGGTTGAACATCTTTCTGATATTGTTTATCCTGATTCTGCTTATCCGTTTGTGCCCGGCCCGTCAAAGCCAGCGCCAGGCAACAGCCTAAAAAGAACCTCTTCATTCATTAGAATTTAAAAATTTGGATGGGCTGTCCGTTGAGTCCAACCATCAAGAATTCATCCTTTCCTTTCTTGGTAACCAGGGCCGATTTAACATCGCCCCGCAATTGCAGACCACTGACGGTTTGTGGTGTATAAGTGAAGTTACCCCGGCCATCGCCTGTAAAGAGCGAGCCATAGTTGGCCTCGATACTTCCTACCTTAAGTCTGTTATCCGATTTGTTTCCCAGCAGCAGCAGATCCGGTTTGCCATCGCGGTTAAAATCTTCCACGAGGATCTGGGTAACCACCGAAAACTGAGCCTGGATGGGCAGCGCCGCTTTTTCAAATCTTCCTTTTTTATTCATCAGCAATATTGTCTGACTTTCCTTTGCCAGTTTTTTACCGGCTGCAGCCAGTTGCTCTTCACTGAAAATATCCTTCATGGTCGCAGTGGCATAATCCTTATAGGAAGTGAACTTCTTCCGCATGCCGTACATCTGGTCGTTCAATTCATCGCGACTTACAAAGGGATAAGAAACACCCTGGATATAAAAATTCAGGAAGGGATCGATGGATCCATTATTGTCAAAATCTGCAAAATACAGTTCGGCCGGCTCCTTCGCATTGAATTTGATCTGCGTATTGTTGCCGATATTGCCCGCTATAATATCATCCCATCCATCGCCATCCAGATCTTTTACAGCAAGTGAAAACCAGCAACCTTCCAGATCGGCCGGCAACCATGCAGTTGTCCGTTCCACCCAGGCGCCGTTCGTGTATTCAAAAACATGGATGCCCATGAATTCCCCCGCAAGAATCAATTCTTTTTTGCCATCCCTGTTCAAATCTGCCCACTGCGCGTCGGTTATCATTCCCAGTCCGGCAAATGGCACACTGGCTTTGGTAAACCTGCCTTTACCGTCATTGATCAGTAAAAAAGATTCGGGATTAAGGGGATATTTACCCGGTATCACACGCGATCCCACAAACAGATCGAGATCTCCGTCGCCATCAAAATCATGCGCACGCACGCAGCTCTTGGCTGCCGCTCGAAGATCGGGAAGTGCATCGGCCACAAACCGGAAATTCCCCTTTCCGTCGTTCAGCCAGAGCTGATCCTGCAAACTGCTGTCGCCCGGTTCCAGATAACCATATCCTCCGAAGGCAATGTACAAATCCGTATGTCCATCACCGTTAGCATCGAAGAGTCCGATATCGGCAATGGTACGATTGAAATCAGAAGGTGGTAACTGGATTCGTCTTTCCTGATAATTCCCGTCGGGTTGTTGCAGGAAGCAAACCGGTCCCTCGTTTTCATTGCCGGCCAGTACAATATCTGCCAGACCATTCCCGTCGAGATCGGCCTGCTTCATAACGGGACCCGTATGCGAATACATAAAGGTCATCAGCAGCTGTCGTTTGAAATCATTAACGGTATTGGCCACGTGCTGATAGGAAACCCATTTACCGCCTTCGGTAAACAAGGGTTTGGGCGGTTCGGGCTTCGAATATTTACGGCCGGATGGCTCATATTTCACCTTGTGGTATCCCGACTTTAAATTGGTGATCACCTGCACGGTCTGATCGGGCCAGATGATTTTTACCGAATCAGCCTGGGATGCAGTTCCCAATCCGATATGCTGGTTCAGCGGCAGACTGGACAGGTATCCGCGCGCGGGATTCACCTCGAAGTATTGAAGCTGTCCGCCGGCATGCACGTAAATTTTTGAACCCACTCCAAAAAGATTCCTGTCCTTATACTCCAGCAGGATATTCAGGAAGTTGGCACCTGCTTCCTTCGAGCTTTGGTTTTCATAAACAGCCGCTTCTTTATTGATACGGTTGATTACCAGATCGAGGTCTCCGTCGAGATCAATATCAACATATACTGCGGCGCTTGAAATCCCATCATGTGTGAATCCCCACTGGTCTTTCTGATTGGAAAAACTAAGATCTCCATTGTTCCGGAACATGTAGTTGTACAGGTTTGTGGAAGGCATGGCCTGTACCAGGTCCATCAGTTTGGCCGGTTCACGGTCGATGGCTTTCCGCACTTTATAATCGCCCCAGTAACGGAGAAAATCCTTATTCGTATAATCACGGAGGTAGCCATTCGTTACAAAAAGATCCTTATATCCATCGTTATCGAAATCGGCAAAAAGCGGGCACCAGCTCCAGTCGGTATTGGAAATTCCTGCGAGCTGACCGATTTCGCTGAAACTGCCATCGCCATTGTTTAATTGCAGCATATTGCGCATATACTGCTTATGCAGCTGCTGGTTTACCATGAGCTGAAAATTCTCGTAGTTCTCCTGCAGTTGCAGCAGCTTCTGCCTCTTATTGTCTTCCGGCAGCATGTCCAGATTAATGATATCCGGCAATCCGTCATTATTGAAATCCGCTATATCTGCCCCCATCGAAAATTGTGCGAGATAACGGAAACAATCGCCGGCCACATCCGTAAATGTGCCATCCTTATTGTTGAGATAACAGTAGTCGGGTTCGTTATAATCGTTGGTTACATATACATCGGGCCAGCCATCGAGATTGATATCGGCAATCACGATACCAAGTCCGTAGGTAAGCGGGTTCTGCCGGATTCCCGCCGTGGCGGAAATATCCACAAATTTGCCATCCCTGTTCTCGTAAAGTTTGCTTCCGGCAAGCTCATCTACTTCCTTGCGATAGCGATAGAGTTCGAGATTATCGATCTTTTTAGTACTGTGATTGAGCAGTAAAAGGTCCAGGTCGCCATCGTTATCAAAATCGAAGAACGCAGCCTGGGTACTATGGCTCTTATCTGCGAGGCCGTAGGCTTCTGCCTGCTCGGTAAACGTCAGGTTTTTGTTATTAATGAAGAGTTGGTTTTTACGTAGTTCATCAGAGCCTTTGCCTGAATAGCAAACATAGATATCGAGCCAGCCATCGCCATTGACGTCGGCCACGGCAACGCCGGTCTTCCATCCGCCGGGTCGTCCCTTCAGCAGCGGCGATGCCTGCTGTGTAATATCTTTGAATTTGCGGTTTCCCTGATTGAGGTAAAGCTTGTTCTCCCCCATGTTAGCGGTAAAAAACAGATCGGGCAGTCCATCGTTGTTGAAATCACCCACCGCTACTCCTCCACCGTTAAAGAAATACTCAAAGGACAGCACGTTCAGCTCCTCTGTTTCCACGATTTTATTTACGAAGCGGATTCCGGTACCGGAGGAAGGGAGTAACTGAAACTTTTTTGACTGGCTTATGGCAGCCCCATAAACCATCAACAGCCATAACAGCAGCAGTAGTTTGGGTTTAGTACTCATGACGCTATTTAAGTTAGGAAACTAATCGCAATCGAAATCTTAAAAAACACTAATCCGGGATTAAAAAAGAACAGGACTGTCACGGGGACAGCCCTGTCTTACGCTACATACTAAGAGAACTGCAACTTTCTGCTTAGCTCAAGCAAGTATTTTAGTTAGCGTCCCACCATACGCGGCCGATCCAGGCATCGCCACCGGCGATATCGGAAAGTGCTGCGTTATAGTTAGCACCATTCAGAGATGCTTCGTTTCTCGGGAATATCTGGCGTCTGGGGATCTGTCCGCTTGAGAAACCACCGGGGAAGGATACGGGAGTAAGTACAGGATAACCTGATCTTCTCCAGTTATTCCAGGCTTCAACAAAGCTGAAATAGGAACCGGTAGTAGCCCAGTATTGCGTGTTGATCATTTCCAGTGCTGCTGCCTGGGTGGACTCATCCAGGGGATGAGCGGCAGCATAGGTATCAGCAGTGCCGGCTGAAATGGCTGCGGACGGATGCATGGTTCCCAATGTTTGCAGGGCAGCAGATACGGCATTGCGATAATGGGTGGCTGCTGTTCCGGTTACGTTCCAACCTTTCACGGCAGCCTCAGCCAACAGCAGTTCGGTTTCAGCATAGGTCATAACGATAACCGGCGCGTTCAGATCCGTAGTAAGTGCAGCACGCGGACGGCTGTATTTACCAATCGGAGAGAAATCATCGCCTGTACCGCTACCACCCGGATAACCGGGCGCTGTAGTGATATCCTTATCGCCTTCGTTCATGTCATATCCGTTGGGAAGACCAATCTGAATCGCGGGATTGTTATCGCCTGTGAGCGCCACGTTCGAAGCTGCAGCGATACCGGCCGGCGGAATTTCAGCAACGGCTGCCAGACGGGGGTCGGAGTTGGCAATCAGATAATCGATGAAGCGT
>DATCJQ010000156.1:0-6646 GCA_036562745.1 Flavihumibacter sp. | reverse complement strand
AGCTTGACCGTTATATAAAAGAATGTCCGCTGGATTTCCTTGTGCAGGAGTATGCCGACCTTCCCCTTGAGGCAGGCATCTTTTACTGCCGCCTTCCCGATGAACCGAAAGGGCGCATAACCGGAATCGTTAGTAAGGAGTTTTTATCGGTTACTGGTGATGGTAAGCATACCATCAGGGAGCTTTGTATGATGGACAGACGCTTTATTCTGCAGCTCGACGCACTGGACAAAATGCATGGTGAAATCATGGACACCATTCCGGAAGCCGGAGTGAAAAAGGAGCTGGTGCCATATGGAAACCATGCCCGGGGCTCCAAATTTATCGACGACAGCGGGCGTATCACCGAAGCCCTTACAAGCAGGATCGACAACTATATGCAGCAGGTAAAGGGATTTTATTACGGGCGACTCGATGTGCGCTTCCGGTCATGGGAAGAGCTGGAGCGGGGCCAAAACTTCTCCATTATAGAACTGAACGGGGCGGGATCCGAACCCACGCATATTTACGATCCGCGCCATTCCATATTTTTTGCCTGGAAGGAAATTATCCGTCACTGGCACTGGTGTTTCCGGATCAGCCGGGCAAACCATAAAAAAGGCATACCTTATATGAGTTTCGCAGAGGGAAGGAAAATGTTCCGGGAGAATTCGGAATTCGAGAAAATCATCGCACAGTTGTACATCTAATTCACCAGTCAGCTTAGCATACATGATCAATCTTTTCTTTTTGTTTGGTGCAGGCATGTTGATCAGCTTTATGGGCAGTTTGCCTCTGGGAACGCTGAATATCACCGCCATGCAGATAGCCGTGCAGGAGAACACCCGGAAAGCACTGCTCTATGCGCTGGGCGTGGCGATCGTGGAGCTGATCTATGTGCGTTTATCGCTGAAAGGAATTGACTGGATTCTCGCCAATCAGACCGTGTTTTACTATATGGAATGGGCAACGGTGGTTTTGTTTACAGTGCTGGGCATTAGTGCCCTGCTGGCCGCGCGGAAAAAATCGAAAGAAGCCAAACCTATTTTGCTCGACAATAAGCTGAACCGGTTCTGGCTCGGTGTTTCCATGAGCGCCATCAACCCGGTGCAGATTCCCTTCTGGTTCCTCTGGAGCAGTTATCTGTTCAGTACCAAATTACTGCAGTCGGGTAACCTGCATTTTAATATTTATACTGTTGGAATAGGATTCGGCACGGTCAGTGGCTTCGTGCTTTTCATTTTCGGAGGAAGCTGGCTGGTGAAGCGGATCAATGCCTCACAGAAAGCCATCAACCTGGCGGTGGCCATCGTGTTTATTTTATCGGCCCTGATCCAATTGGTTCGGGTCGTCAATAAACCGATGAAGGAGCGGCTTCAATCAACCTCTTTTTCAATACCAGTCCGGTTGGACTCGAATCACGGAACAACAATTGTTCCTCGCCTTCTTTCGCATAACCATGCCTGTAATAAAACGATTGGGCGCGGGTATTGGGAATAAATACATGCAGCCAGCAGTTTTCATAGCCTCTATGCACGGCAAATAATTCGGCCATGGCCAGCATTTTGCCACCCCATCCCGATGACTGATGACGGGCTTCGAGATAAAAGCGGGCCAGTTCAAAGCCCTTTGGATCCGGTTTGGCCAGATTCAGGGTGGGAGGTGCCATCCGCAGGCAGCCCACGACCTTGCCCTCGTATTCCAGTACCAGGTAAAAGCGATCCGGTTTCTGCAAATCTTCCTCAATGGCTGCCGGTGAATACATCTGTTCGCAGAAGATCACCAGGTCCTCACGAATAAAGCCGCTTTCATGAACCTGATAAAAACCACTGCTGCATAAAACAGAAATGGCCCCTGCATCAGGAGCCATTCCATATCGTACCATGTACTTGTTCATCGTTTAGAATTGAACACCCTCGCTCATGTTCTGCATGTTTTGCATATCGCTCCTCATGTTCTTACGTTTGAACAGGGATGTATCAAATTTACCAAATCTCCAGCTAAAGTTCAGACGGAGAATTTGCGGATCACGCAAACGCCAGGTATTCTGTTCGAAGCCGGGAGAGGAGCTGTACTGATCGTATTTGTTGGTTCTGAAAATATCATTGATTGCCAGGGTCAGATTCGCTCTTCTTTCCTTGAGGAACTCATAACGCAGGGCTGCTTCCACCTCGTAACGCGGACGGATATAACCCTGTGCAGTGGTTTGCGGGCCACCCCACATCATGCCGCCGCCGCCACTACCGCCCGGAGGCAGAATGGTTTTGGAGGTGTAGCTGCCACTGATCTGAAGCGTTAGCTGCTTGGCAAGTTTGATATTGTTGTTCAGCTTGATAAAATAGGAAGTAATCGCATCCTGGTTGGGAATGCCGGTCTGGTTCGCATTGATCTTGGACTGATAGAAATTGAGGTTGGAAATCAGTTCCCACCATTTGGTGAGCTTGTTTTTGCCAATCAGTTCCAAACCACCGATGCGGCTGTTGTCGGCGTTGATATAGCTGATGATCAGCTCCTCGTTTCCATTATAGGGGTTGATGCTTTCAACCTGGTTACGGGTGATCAGGTTATTGGTGTATTTATAATAGATACTCGCAATAAACGAGTTGGTTCCGCCATATTTTTTCTGATAGCTCATTTCCAGTGATGCCGTGAATTCCGGACGCAGCGCAGGGTTACCGCGGGTCAGGTTCAGGGTATCGGAATAATCGGTGAAGGGGAAGAGCTGGAAGAAATTCGGCCGGTTGATACGGCGGGTAATATTCAGCGCCAGCTCATCATCGTCCGATAACTGGTAGGTCAGGAATGCACTGGGGAAGAGGCTCAGCGGGAAATTGTTTCCGTATCCAATCAGCGTATCACCACCAGTGGGCGGCGGATTGGTGGTCTTCATTTCTCCATCATAATCGGAACTCTCGGCACGCAGTCCCAGTTGGTATCCCAGTTTCTTCCAGCGGTTGGTATAGGTTACATAACCAGCGTAAATCCGATCGGTATAGTCAAACTGGGAAGAAAGGGAGGGGATATAGGTGATCACCCCATTTCCGTCGATCTGGCTGATATCATTTACACTTTCCTGATTGCGGATATTCAAACGCAAACCGGCTTCCAGTTTTGCATTACCAGCCAGCGGGTTAACGAAATCGGTCTGGAAAGTAAAGTTGGAATTCTTACCATCGCCGGTATTGAGCTGGCCAAACTTGTTCAGTACAGAACCGTTGAATCCGCTCAGGATATCGTTTGATATATTGGTATTGTTTTCGTTTTTGCTGCTGTTGTAATTGATATCGGCAGTCAGCTCACGACCCGGTTTGGTGAACAGGTGTTTATAGTACACGGATGTTCCCAGGTTTTTGAAACTTCTTTCTCCATCAGAAATCCTGCGACTGAAACCGGTGGTGGTAGCAGAGGGGTACAGGGTGTCTGTCTGGATTTTGCTGCTGTTGTCGAAACTGAATTTACCACGTACGGCATTCACGGAAAATCCGATGGTGTTCCGCGGGTTCATGAAATAATCCAGTCCAGCTCGACCAAACATGAAATTGCCCTTGTTCAGGTTATAATCATCCTGCTTCAGATCCGTTACGGGATCTTTGAAGAATGTGCTGCGTTCGGTGGCGCCTTCTGAAATGGATTTGCGGGTGCGGATATTGGCGCCTGCAAACATATTTACCTTACCTTGCTTCACATTGATATCGCCACCGGCATTGGGTTGCCAGCGCGAATCGATGCCTGCACGCACCGAACCATTATATCCGGCCTTGCGGTTTTTCTTGAGCACGATGTTCAGGATACCTGCGGTACCGCCCGATGCATCAAACTTTGCCGAAGGGTTGGTGATCAGTTCCACGCTTTCGATAGCATCGGCCGGAATCTGGTCGAGGGAAAGGGTAGTGGGACGGCCATCCACAAAAATCTGGGGTGCTGCATTGCGAAGGGTGATACCTCCGTCCACATCCACCTGGATGGAAGGAATATTACGCATCACATCTTCAGCCGTGCTGCCGGAGGATGTGAGGTTCTTATCCACGTTGAATACTTTGCGGTCGATACCCATCGATACCAGTGGCTTGCTGGCGGTTACGGTAACCCCTTCCAGCATTTTCGGATCGGCCTCGATTTTGATATTGCCCAGGTCTTTATCGAGTCCGGCCATGGCAGCCTGCATATCGCCGCCACCCATTTTCAAATCGAACCCAACCTTCTGTTCGAACTCTTTATATCCGATGGCACTCACCACCAGTTTATAACTGCCCATTACGGGAAGGGATTCGAAATCGAATTCGCCACGCCGATTGGTGAACATACCCGCAACGATGGAGTCTTTACGCTGTTTGGTGGCGGGGTCCATTTTGGTAAGAATCAGCTGTACGGAAGCAGCTTCCACGCCTTTGTTGGATCCGGCGTCAACAATGCGACCGTAAAACCGTCCGATATTCATTTGAGGGGCGCCTGCTCCGGGTCTTCCTGGTCCGCCAACACCGGGTGGAACCTGAGCTACGGTTGATAAGCTTGATAGCAACAGTACAGCTGCCAATACTTGTTTGATCATGGGTTCAATATTTCTCTATGAGTGTGCGCAAATTTCAGAAAAACCACCCGTAAACCTGATTTCTTTGGGATGAATGGTAGGGCTGAGATTGTAATATTCTCTAATAATTAACACTATTTAACTATCAGCAGGAGGATGATATTTAAAATTCCGATAATAAGTCCCAGGACAGCTCCCAGCATTCTCAGGATTCGGAACTCCCGTTCTAATGCCTGCCGGCAGAAAATCTCGATTTTTTCCGGGGGAATCGATTCCATTTTCCGGCGGATCAGTTGCTGAAGGTTCAGCTCTTCCTGGAGGGTGCCGGCATATTTTTCCATCACCACCGGGAACAACTGCTGCAGTTCGGAAAGGAAAACCGATTTCAGCTGCGCGATGGTTTTTTCCCCGATCAACATCCCGATCATGGGCATGTTTTCTTTTAGTTTCACGCGCAGAAAATGATCGATATGTTCCTCGATAAAGGGCGTGATCCGGTTGATGCTGTCAGGGTTGGATAGCCTGCCTTTCAGCATGCCCGAAGAGAACAGTTCTCGTTCGGCCAGTTCAGCAATCTTTACCGACCAGTCCGCCAGCCGAGCGGGCAAGAAACCCTGAATCCGGATGCCGGCAACAGAGCGCGGCTCAATCGGACGGAACAAAAAACGGATGGCGACGGTAAGCAAAATCCAGCCGATAACAGCAGAAAAAACGGGGATGAAAATCAGGATCCATATCGGCATAATCAGGAAATTAAAAATCCCCCACTTGGGTGGGGGACTTTGGGGAGGCTGAAGGGTTTCGAACCCTCGACCCTCAGAACCACAATCTGATGCTCTAACCAGCTGAGCTACAGCCTCCGTTTGGGTCAACCATGCTTTTTTCAAAGCGGGCACAAAAATAAGTAAAAAATTGAATTAGCCTAGAGTTGTAAAAAAAAATGTCGGCCACCACTCATCACAATCCAATGTTAATTAGAAATACCGGCAACAAGGCTGGTTGTTTTATCGTTATTTTTGATACAATGCAAAAACTGGTGAAAATTATGTTTAGTAAAAGAAGCTTACCTGTGTTGCTGGTATTGTTGTGCAGTGCCCTTTTTATCGGGATCCGTTCCATGGGAACCAAACACCTGGACCCGCCCGGTAAATACGAAAAGATATTGCACAACGTGGGAGATATCCTTCAACAGGTGCATTACAGTCCCAAGAAAATCGATGACGCCTTCTCGAAGGAAATATTCTCCAAATACCTCGCTACGGTAGATGCTGAAAAAAACATGTTTCTTCAGTCCGATATCCAGGCATTGAGCAAATTCGAAACACGTATCGACGACGAAATGCTTGGAGGTAAGGTTGAGTTTGTGCCGGCCGTTTCTGAAATCTACAAAAAGCGCGTACTGGAAGCCGAGCAGATGGCAAAGGAAATTCTGGCCAAACCTTTCGAATTCGAAACCGACGAAGTGATTATTCGCGACAGCGAAAAACTTAATTTCCCGCCCACACTGGAGGAGAAAAAAGATCGCTGGCGCAAACGGCTTAAATACATGACCCTCGAGCGTTATTCCGATATGCTCGAAAACCAGGAAAAAAACAAGGGCAAGGAAGGGTTCAAACCTCAGTCCAACCAGGAAATGGAACAGGCTTCCCGGGCTGCTGTGGAAAAAGTGGTGAATCGCATGTTCGATCGGCTTAAACTGAAATACAGTGACGACGAACGTTTCAACCAGTTTGTGAATGTGATCACCAACACCATGGACCCGCATACCACATTTTTCCCGCCCCGCGACAAACGTTATTTTGACGAACAGATGAGCGGTCGCTTCTTCGGTATAGGCGCCTCCCTTCAGCTGCAGGACGGTAATATCAAGATTGCTTCCATCATCACCGGTTCTCCTGCATGGAAATCCAACGAACTGACTGTTGGAGATGTGGTGCTGAAAGTGGCTCAGGGGGCCAATGAACCGGTGGACCTCACCGGATTCGATGTGGAGGATGCCGTAAAAATCATTCGTGGTAATAAAGGAACCGAAGTGCGCCTGCATGTTCGCAAGGCCGATGGATCCGTGAAAATCGTTTCCATCATCCGCGATGAAATTGTGCAGGACGAAACCTTTGCCCGCAGTGCTGTGGTAAGCAA
>DATCJQ010000152.1:0-8442 GCA_036562745.1 Flavihumibacter sp. | reverse complement strand
TGCTTGATCCGCCCGCATTTACCAAGAGCCGCGAGAATATCCAGAAGGCAATCACCGGTTATAAGGAAATCAATTTACGCGGAATGAAACTCATCAAGCCCGGAGGCTTCCTCGTAACCACTTCCTGCACCAATCTCGTACAACCCGATCTCTTCCTGGAAATTATTGAGATGGCTGCCAAAGACGCGAAAAGAACCCTCCGTCAGGTGGTTTACCAGACACAAGCCAGCGATCATCCGATTGTATGGGGACAGGAAAATACACACTATCTCAAGTTTCTGATAGTTCAGGTTTTGTAAACGAAAGGAGGGGGCAATTTATCTTGATACCTGGAATCGGCCCGTTGAAACGATGCGGCCGGACTGGTCGCGGAGCTGGAAAATATAGATGCCCCGGAAATATTCGCTTACATCAATAGTGGTTTTTGGACTGATTTCTTTCAGTTCAAAAACCTTTTTGCCGAGGAAATTATAAATCTGAAACGTGTAACCGCGCTCCACACCCCGGCTGAAATCGAAGGTGATGAAACTTACCGCGGGGTTGGGATAAAAACGGACATTCGGACGATCTGAAGCAGGCGTACCCGTCTGGGCATGCCCAGCAAGGGTTAAAAGCAGACTTATGGATAATGTAAAAAATATCCTCATTGTCAATTCCCGGTTTCAGCGGTCGCCACAAATTAATTCTAATTTCCCAAAGATACAATCCGCCGGTGTTAAAATAAATCGACAGATATAACGTTCTGCGCCATCGGTTATTATCCATTATAAGCGGAGAAAATATTTAGCTTGTCCGCCGGCAGAGGATAAAATGTCTAAAATCCCGGTTTGTAGACCGGGATTTTATTTTTCAGTCAATAACCAATTTGGTTTTACTGAGGGACAGATTAAAAACGGGGACAGAAGACTTTCTCTCTTGTTGAGTTGTCTCTGTTCAGGAACCCAATATAAGTAATTGATAGTTCAAATCCACCTCTTCCCTGGCTGGCAGTTTTTAACTGTGATACGTTCACGTCATAACTGAGTCCGATGGAGAAGGGATTATAATCTATTTTGATGGCAGGGATCAAGGCATCTTTCAGGCGCATAAAGGCACCGAGATGCACGATATAGTCAGGCATTTCCGGGTCGCCGATTTTATAACCGTACATGGCTCCCCCGATGATTTCGTCGGCGGGTCCCTGTTTGGAATAATCAGCCTGCAGGTTGAAGAAGGCCTGTTCACCCACTTCGAATTTCACTCCGCCCGAGAAAACCCATTTGGCGTAAAGGGCTGCATTCACGTTTCGGTAAAATGAATTGCGCGGACGGTTGATATGGTGGTAGGCAATCCCGAAAAACATATTGTTTTGTTGGTCGGGGCCGAAACTGCTGTTGAAGCTGGCACCCACACTTGCATCGAGGTTGGAGTAGTTCGTGTTGACCATTGTTTCTCCATCTGCAATGGACGGGTTATAGGCACCGCCCACATATTGGTTATCGGTCGTGATTTTTGAACGATCCAGTCTTCTTTGCACGAATCCGCCCATAAAGCCAACGGAGAGGTACATGTTCCGTTCGTTGCTGAGCGATTTATGATAATTGATCGCAGGTAACAAATGGGTGGTGGTTAACGAAACGGTACCGGCTTTGTCGAAGAGCATTTGCAGTCCCGCTGTAATGAAATCATCTCCACTGCCCACCGGCATTTTATATTCTGCGTTTACGGATCCGCTTTTGAATGCATTGGTAACGCTGTTCCATTGATCGCGATAAACCACCTGGGCTCTCACATCTCCCGTGAAGATCCCTGCCAGAGACGGGTTTCTCAGCAATGGTGCCTCGTAGAATTGAGAGAAATGTATATCCTGCGCTTTCGCCTGGTACGCCCCAAATCCCAGCAGCACACAGCAAACAGTGATAATATGTTTCATTGGTTTAATCATAGGTTTATCTGATCAACGTTACGTTGCCTTTAATTGGAATTACCTGTCCGTTCTCACATACTACTTCGATGATGTACACATAGGCATCCGATGCGGCCGGTTTGCCGGCTATCAGGCCGTTCCATCCATCCGCCTGTGAGTTTGGCGGGAAGTTTTTCCGCTCGAATACCAATTCTCCCCAACGGTTGAAGATGCGCATAGATTGTATGCGGTCCAAACTTCTTCCTCTCGGATAGAACACATCGTTTTGTCCGTCATTATTCGGACTGAAGGTATTGGGCAGGAAATAGTTTTTGTTTTCACAGATCACTTTCACCACGATATTGCTGGTGGCGCGACATCCGTTTTCGTCCACCACATTCACTTTATAGTTGGTGGTGAATTTGGGAGCGGCTACCGGAGTGGGACAGTCGGTACAACTCAGATCCGTTCCCGGCGACCAGGTCCATTGAGTTACATTATCACTATAGGTAACTGGCAGGGTAACATCGAATCCAAGGGGTACGGTAACCTGCGGTATATTCTCGATAACGGGCAGCGGCCATACGGTGATGTTTTTGCTCACGGTGCCATTACATCCAAAGGCCACAGAGGCTTTGAGTGTTATGGTGGCCTGTCCGGAATTGGTGTACCGCGTGGTAATAGCATTGGTGTTGGCCGATTGTCCATTACCCAGGTTCCATGTCCAGAGGGTGGCACTGTCTGGCACCACGGTCGAGCCGGTTTGCGACAGGATTTCAAAGAGGCATATCTCATCCGGTCCGGTGATCACAGGCTCCGGCGTGCGATAAACGCGAACCGTATCCGTAAAGCTGTTTTCACAACCGGTTTCGGTGGCTACATATTGGGTTACCACATAACGTCCGGGTTCCGCATAACTGTGGGAGGGATTGAGTTGATTCAATACCGGTGCACTGCCGTCACCGAAATCCCAACGGCGAAGGATAACCGCATCGTTGCCAATGCTGAAATCAGTGAGTTTAACGGTTCCATTATCGCAGAACTCGCGTTGGTCAGTGTTAAACGCAGGGATCACACCCTTCACCATAATCGGTTGACTCTTACCAACAGGCACTTCACAATTCAGGCTGTCAACAAGACGTACAAACGGACGATAGGTATTGGGAACCCTATAGGTATGTGTAACATTGTGTTGCTGTGAAGAATCAATCGTGTTGTCGTTAAAGACCAGGTAATATTTGGTATTGGGCGGCGGCACCACGTTGAAGTTTACTGTGATTTCGTTACAATCTTCCGTCGGGCTGTAGTTATAAACCAGGTCCGTGAAGGGATTGTAAATATTCACTTCTCCGGTTGCGGTAACCAAACATCCGCCAGGTCCGATGGCATTCAGTGTTACAGTATATTTGCCATAGGTATTGAAGAAGTTGTTGGTATTCGGAAGGGTACTGGTGTTACCATCTCCAAAATCCCAATAAAGTGAATCATAGTCCGAAGCCAGCGAAGTAAACTTGGTTTCAAGCGGCGGACAGATGGCTGCTGTATCGATCATCGTGAAGGCCGCTTTGGGCGAAATGATATGGATATATTCCTCGCGCACCAGTGAATCCTCACAACCTGCTTCATCGCGCACATACAGTTTAACTGTATAAACAGAATCCGGACCGGTATAGGCATGCATGGGATGACGGGCTGTGGATGTGTTGCCATCACCGAAATCCCAGAGATAGGTCAGGTTCGTTCCGATGGAGGAATCGCGGAATGCCAGTTCCATATCCGGACAGTAGCGTGTTTTTGGTGCGGCAAATCTGGCTACCGGCTTGGTAATTCTGGCAGCTGCCGGCTTAGTGATGGTATCAACACATCCGATATTATCGGTGGTGGTCAGTTTAATGGAATAATTACCAGGATTGCGATACACGTGAGTAATCGGTGTGCTGGTATAGCTGCTGCTTTCACCATCGCCGAAATCAAAGGTCCAGTTGGTGATCGATCCGGCAGGAGTGGATTGATCAGTGATGGATATTTCACTGTTCACACAACCGCCATTGTTCACCACACTGAAATCAGCTGCAGCACCCACTACCGTAATCATGTCGGGAATGGTATGCGTTATGGTACAACCCCAGATATCGGTTACCGTTAGTGTTACATCGTATGTGCCATTGGCTCCGATACGGGTACGATAGGTTCTGTCGCCGTTAACAGGAGCCAAACCTTCGATCTGCCAGGTATAAGAACTGATATTGGCAGCATCGGTTCCCGTGGCAGTCAGCGTGAACAATTCGTTGCGGCAAACGGAGGGTTTGCTCACTGTAAATTCTATCTCCAGCGGGAAGAGGTTGATTGTTTGTACTTTGGTGTAAGAACATACCGGATCCGTTATCGTAAGTGTTACAGTGTAAGTACCGTAAGAGGGATAGATCACGGTTGGGGTAATCTGGTTGGATGTCTGGCCATTTCCAAAATCCCAGAAATAAGTGGCCGGACCATGACTCGGATCTACAATAGAGTTGTCTTCAAACTCCACCTGCAGACGATTTACGCAGGAATATTTGGGCGTAAAACGCGCCACCGGTGCCATTACATAAACCAGTGCGGATTTTGTTATGGAGTCTCTACAACCATTATTAATAGCAATGAGTTTCACATCGAAATAGCCGGTGTCCTGGTACAGATATGCCGGGCTTTCGGCGGATGAACTGCCTCCGTCTCCAAAATTCCAGCGCCATTCATCGGCGGGAGAGGAAAGGGAGGTGAAGTTAAATGCTTCGCCGGCACAGGAACTATTCTTATTAACGGTGAAATCAACGGTAGGCGGAGTGCCTACTTTAACACCGTCTGTAAGTACAATTTCCTCAACGCAACCGCTATTGGTCGTAACCCGCAGTCGCACTGTATATTTACCCACGCTGGTATATACCACACTCGGGTTCGGAGATGTGCTGGTAACACCGTTACCAAAATCCCATTCGTAGCTGGCCACATCGGCAACAGAGGCCGGATCCAGTTGCGGAGTATAGGTATAGGGTACACAACCACCATCCACGCTGTTGATGATACGCGGAGGTACTGAGGGCTCCACCACCACAAAACCGGCCTTGAATACGGTGCCCTGACAACTGTCGGCTCCCACCGTGGTTAAGCGAACATCGTATGTACCGAATTCGGTGTAGGTATGGGAAGGATTCTGTTCGGTGGAAGTGGTGCCATCTCCAAAATCCCAAACCCAGGAAGTGGCTCCCGGCGCCTGGGCCTGGAACTGTACGGTATGAGGAGCCACACAACTGATTCGGTTGTTGGAAGTGAAATCAATTGTGGGAGGATTCGTAATGGTAATAGTTTTGGTAGCCGTGCCCTCACAATCGGCATAATGAGTGGTCAGTTTAACAGTATAAGTACCAGGAGTGGTATAGACTTTCAGCGGATTCAGTTCAAATGACATGGTTCCGTCACCAAAATCCCATTCTACGTTGTCGGGAATTGGGTCACTGATGTTCTCAAATTGAATCGGCTTACCCGGACAGGAGCTGGCCGGTGCATTGAATCGGGTTTGGTTACCCGTAATGCTAATGGAACGGGTGATACTATCGGAACAGCCATAACTACTTTTGGCCACCAGCTTCACGGTATAGTTTCCGGTCGAGTTGTAACTGGTACTCGGATTCTTATCCGTTGATGTGGAGGAATTACCAAACGTCCATCGGTAATCCAGCGTACCCGGACCCGTAGTCTGGTTTATAAAGTTCACTGATATGGGCGTGACACAGGCATCGAGTCGGGTAAAATCGAAATTGGGCGTTATACCTCCGATCGTTCTTATCAAACGTTGCTGTAAACGGGTTACGGTACAACCGGCGTCGGTAGTAACCGTAAGTCGTACATCAAAAAAACCGATGGTATTATAAATCTTAACGGGGTCTTTTTCAGTGGAAGTAGTGCCATCACCAAAATCCCATAAATAACTGGTTATATTTCCCGGAGGGTCAATAGAAACCCCATTATTGAATTTGATCTCTGCAGGCAAACACGAAACAGTTGTACTCGGGGTGAAATCAATACGGGCAGATGGAAATACAGTGATATAATCCGTCTTTACAATCCCATCCACACCCGAAGCATTTCGAACCGTAAGGCGAACAGTATAAATGCCGGGAGTTGTAAATACCACTACCGGGTTCTTTTCTTCGGAAATCATTTCATCACCGAATTGCCAGGCCCATGACGTAGGGTTATTGGTGGATTGATCGGTAAAACGTACGGTCAGACTCGCACAGCCCTGGGTAATGTTACTCGTAAAATTGGCAATAGGCCGCTGAGCCAGCGCGGTAAGGCCGGATAAAAGGAACACGCAAAATAATACAGTACGATTCAACAAGCTGGTTTTTGTTTTTTCAGAAAGCAACTTGTTTCCAACAGGGATCGGAATATTGAAAGATATCGGATTTTTCATGTTCTACTTCTTCTTCAGATGCAAGAGGTTTTTCTGGCCGTCAATGGTTGTTTCGGCTTTCACGTAATCCCAGGTGTTATTGGTGATCTTCCATACAGCATTCAATTTATTGATCGGTTCTTCCGCCCCGGGAAAATTCGTGGTAATGGATTTGGTATCGATATCCCCCTCCCAGGTACCTAATTCTTCGGTTGTACCGGTAAATCCGCTTACTGTGCCATTGCGGTGAAACTGAAAGGTGTACGGTGAAAAAGAAGCAGTAATATCGGTGGTGCCTTCCTGGTATGAATAAATATACCACTTGCTGCTGGTTATGGCATCTATGAGGATTTCCTCCTTCTTCCTGTCAATGACCTTTTTGCACGCAGCCAAAGACAGGCATGCCAGAATGCCTATGCAAAGCAGTTTATTCATAGTTCGATACCCTCTTGTTTATATGCATAAATGAAACGGAATTTGGCCCTGGCATATTGCATGAAATCTGCCGGATCCAGCCCTTTTCCAGTTATCCTCTTGCAAAGTTCCTCACTTGTATATTTTCTGCCGTGTATGTATATATTCTTTGACAACCAATCTCTTATGGGTAAAAATTCACCGGTTTGTAGAAGTTTTTCGAAATTTGGAAGCGCCTTTCCCAATGCTTCAGAAAATTGGGCGGCGTACAAACTGCCCAGGCTGTAAGTGGGGAAATACCCAAAACTGCCATGGCTCCAGTGCACATCCTGAAGGCATCCCACCCGGTCGTCCGGAACCTCAATTCCCAGGTAGTGCCGATAACGATCGGCCCAGAAAGCCGGCAAATCCTCCACCTTCAGCGAACCTTCGATCAGCGCCTTCTCCACTTCATACCGAATGATGATATGGAAATGGTAGGTCAGCTCATCGGCCTCGGTTCGTATCAACGAGGGACGCACCTTGTTGATTGCGCGGAACAAGTCCTCCGCACCTACGCCACTGAACTGCTGGGGGAAATATTGCTGCATGATGGGGAAAAAGTAGCGGCACCAGCTCAGGCTTCTGCCGATATTGTTTTCCCATAACCGGCTCTGCGATTCATGGATTCCCAGCGACGCGGCTTCACCCAGAGGCAATCCGTATTCGTTCCTGGGCAATCCCTGTTCATACAATGCATGTCCCAGCTCATGAATCGTGCTCCAGGTCATATAGCTCAGATCCTGTTCATCCACCCGGGTCGTGATCCGCACATCCTCACTGCTGAAATTAATGGTGAAGGGATGAGCCGCCTTGTCCTGCCGCCCATGCCGGAAATCATAACCCATTTTTTCAAGCAGATCCATGCTGAATTCCCATTGCTTGTCAGCCGGAAAATGCTGATGCAAAAACTGATCCTCCACCTGCGGCCGGGCACCAATTTCATCGATTAGCTGACGAAGGGGAGGACTAAGGCGACTGAACAGTTCATCCAGTAACGCTGTAGTACATCCACGCTCATATTGATTGAGCAGGGCATTATAGGGATGACCTTCATAACCCAGCAGGTCTGCCTCACGCTGCTTTAACTGCACCAGCTTCTGCAGCCAGGGCGCGAAAATTCCATAGTTATTCTCCTTTCGGGCTGCCAGCCAGGCATTGAAGGATTGAGAAACGGTTTCACTCTGTTCCCGCACGAAAGCGGCGGGCAGCTTCACCTGTTGATCGTAATCGTATTTGCTTAAACGAATATTCGCTTGCTGATTTTCATCCAGTTCGGGATGATCGCTTAACTGATTCAAGATCTCCGCGGTGGCGGGATCCACAAAGCGGGAATGAGCCATTTCAGTGAGAGTGGCAATCTGCCTCGAACGGGTGTCAATACCACCTTCAGGCATATAGGTCTCCTGATCCCACTGCAATACAGCAGTGGCATACCGGATGTCGGCGATTTCCTGCAGGCGTTTTACATAATCCTGATACAGCAAAGAGTTCGATCTTGGTGAATCCATAGGCTGGGAATTTGCTGCAATCTAAGGATAAAAAAACTTGTGCCGGCCGCATGGTCAGCCGTTTTTCGGGAACGGATTGCTGCAGTCGGAATTTACTGTTTCGGGAAATTGGGATCGGCTTTCACCTCCTGCATCTGCAGAATATGCCGTTTGCTGTGTCC
>DATCJQ010000151.1:0-2614 GCA_036562745.1 Flavihumibacter sp. | reverse complement strand
GGGTGAAATTGTTGAGTTGGATGGCATCTTCGCGGAATGAAATGGTTTGCTGATCCAACAGCACCGGGTTGTTAAGGTAACTCACCCGCATTGTTGCGGAATGAAAATTCAGGTCGCCACTAAGTTTGGGTTCGCTGATCGCTCCGCTCACCGCCAGTTCACCGGTTAGTGCGCCCTGCATATCGGTGAGCGATCCGAAACTGAAAGGTTCTATGGTAGCCATCTGCAGGCTGTCCAGTTTAATCGTGGCATTGAGTGTTTCTCCATATTTTCCGTTTATCAACACATTGTTGCCGTTTTCCGTGAGTTTGGCGTCTACTCCGATATCCTTTCCTTCCTGACGGAATTTAGCTTCCAGTGCGCCTACGGGTTTGGCAAACACATGCAAACTGTCAATTTTCAGATCACCTGTCAGGCTGGTGTCGCCGGGATCAGCCCTGTATTGCAATTGCGCATTGATTAAGCCATCCACCAGGCTTGTATCTTTCGAAACAAAACTGCTGATCGTTGATCCCTGGAAATCTTTGATCGTGAGGAAATAGGTGTTGGATCGGGCACTATCCTCTTTCGAATGATTCAATTCGATGGATTGCGCCCCGGAAGAAATCACCAGCGCGGCATCATTCAGCGCCCCGTTCTTAATAACCACCACATTGTCTTCATTGGTGGTAAAGCTGGTTTTATTGAGCAGCAACTCAGGATTCAGCGAAAGGCTGAATTCATTTTTATTTTTCACATCCAGGCGCCCACCCAGATCATAACTACGCTTTCCTTCCTTATCGGCGGCCTCGAAATTCCAGTTGATCCGGCCATCGCTGCCACTTCCCGAAAAACGCGTTTTATTAAGGGGAAGGGAAGGATGATCCACCGCCCGCACCGATGCAAAAAACTGCAGACTATCCTGGCCTGCATACACCAACAACCTTAAACTATCCACCCTGGCGGTGCCATACCGAAGCTGCGGCTGTCGCGCGAAAACATAAAACATGCTGCTGTCAGTATTAATCCGCCCATTGATCAGCAGCGGTTTGCTCATATCGAGATCGGGTACCAGGTCCTTCAGACTTTTCGGAATCGTGAGCGATGCCCGCAATACAGCCTGCTGTCTGCCCGTACTATCGTTGTATGTTCGCTTGTTCTCATAGTCCTGCTCCATATGGTAGGTGATCAGCCCGCTGACCGTATTGGCCAGTTGGGTATAATCATAGTCGCCGGTAAGCGATGCTTCACCAAATGGACTTTCCAGGCGGATGGACTGCATACCGGAATCTCTCCGGGCAATCAATTGGATACTGTCGAGCTGGTATTGTTTTTCTCCATCGGCATATTGTACCTGGTGCACCAGTACCTCGCCCTCGAGTTCACGAGGTGTGGTGGAACGGAGATCCAGATCGAACAAACCCTTTACAATCATGGGCTGGGTGCTGAGTCCCACTTTATGTAGATCGGCCCGATCCACCGAAATTCGTCCTTGTATGGTCGGCAGACTGCTATCCTGAAGCTTACCACTTAAATCAACGGTGGCCAGAAAATTTGAATCACGGCTTTCCACCAGCGCCTTGTATGCTCCCTGGTTGAGTTCCCCCTTTACCCCGATATTTTGGTAGTTGTATCCGTTCCAGCCTGCTGCGCGAATTGCCAGGTCCAGATTGGTCTTCATCGTTTGGGGATCCAGCCCGGAGCCATTCAGTCGTCCTTTTATATTCAGTCTTCCGATCGTGCTATCCTTCATCCATTTACCGGCATCCATATCAAACTCGCGCAATTCCAGGGCATAGCTGGCGGTTTGTTTGTTATCGAGGTTGGCAACTTGTCCGGATGCTTTCATCATGCCAAAACTCGAGTTCAGATTCAGGTCTGTACTGAACTTTTTCATGCTTCCATTCAGGCGGCCGGTAAGATGAATATGTTCCGCGAGTTCGATATTGGATGGCAGCTGCTGAGGCGTGAGCCATGAAAGGATGGACTTTTTCCCCGAGCGGATATCAATACTTCCCAGATCGGCACCAAGGCGATTGGGATCGGTTAAATTCCGGAGCGTGCCCTGCAGGTTGATATCATTCCCCACATTATCGCGTATCCGGAATTGGCTCAGCAACAAAGCCTGCAGGTTTCCGCTAAGGCGACCAGACAAAAACAATTGTTTATCCCAGAGTTTGGCCAGCGCGGTGTCCTCCCTGAGTTCCGGGGCGAAATAAAGCGCTTCCGCCACGGTAAGTGTCGATTGAGGCAGACTGGCACGGATGCCAATACGGTCTGTAAGCAGCTTGCCGGAATCATCTTTGGGAAGTAAAATTTCAAGTGAATTGGCAAGCTGGCTCCGGCCCGTTTGGAGATAATAATTATCGAGCCCAATTGTTTCTGGATTATATCGCAGTTTTCCATGGGCCTGCTTCAGTTCAAATCCTGATTTTTCTCTCAGCACAAGGGATTTGATCTCTGCCTGCAGCGAATCATCTTCCCAACGTATGGAGCTGAAATTGGCATCGCTCAAGCTTAGCCCCACATAATTAAAATCGATGGCATTTTTATAACGCGAAGGTTTCTCCTCCAGGTTCTGCATGCCGTAGATCGCGTTGCGAATGCGCAGGGTTTTCACCTGTACCTGCAGGGG
>DATCJQ010000148.1:0-4175 GCA_036562745.1 Flavihumibacter sp. | reverse complement strand
GGCGCCGCCTGCATTTGCAGTTCCAGTATCTCGCGAACCGTCTGAAACAATTCCATGGGTTCCTGCACAGGGCTCAATGCTTTTTTCAGAATAGGTTCAGTGATTTCGGCCCAATGCGATGAATCGATATTAAGCAGCGACTGTTGCTGAATTTTCTCCGCCAGCATTTCCGAATCTTTCAACCGATAGAGGTAGGGATGCTGAACCAGTTGCAGCAGGGGCTGAAAATATACGGCCCGGCCCTCTGTTTTTTGCAAGGATTCCTGAATGGCTACCAGTTTATCGATCAGCGAATACAGGGGCGATTGCTTCAATCCATAACCCATGGTGATATTCACCGTATCCACCCAATCGGGCAGGGCATGTAATACCGGCATGAGCTGGTTCTCATCCGATAAAAGAATGGCGGTATCCTCCGGCGACTCCCTTACTCCCGGTAGCTCTTCCAATAATGCGGGGATCAATCGCACCTGTGCTGCATTTCCCTCGGCTCTAATAACATGCACCGGGCGCTCACTCCGATTGATCGCGTTTTCCGTCGGCAACTGATTCTTAAACAGACCGAGGTTACGACGGAGAAAACGTCCCGCCTCCTGAAGCGGATCATTAATATAATGTTCGTCTGTATCGAAATAAAAAATAGCGCGACCCTCTTCCTGCCATTTTTGTAAGAATTGCAGCTCGGCCCGGTTCAGCGCATTGAATCCCACAAAAACCAATTTTCGCCATTGGCTCAGAAAATCCTGCTTTTCATAATCACCGGCTACCAGGCTTCTATATACCATTCCAGTCGTGATCAATCCCCGCGATTTCAACTTCTCGCGGAAACTTTCGAAAATCGCGGGCAGGTTTTTCCACAATTGAAGAAACCGCTCTTTCTGCTGACTAATGCGATGCAGGGAAAAATTCTTCCAGAATCCCTTCAGATAATTCAGCTGTTCGTCGGTAAGATAATCCACCCGCTGATCCAATGCTGCCAGCTCGGCCATATTGGTATAGAGATCCGAAATGGATATCACATTCGATTCCAGTTCGGTGAAATCGTTCAGGAGGATTTCACCCAGGGGATAAAAGCGTTCATAGCTGACCACCGAACCGGTAACCACACTCATGATCTCATCATAGGCTTCATAAAGCAGGAAAGAACAAAGCAAACGATCCGCCGGCAATTGTGTGGTCGATTGCTGAATAAATTCATGTATGGTGAAAATATCCGGACTCCAGATCGGTTGATCAATCAATTTTCCCAGCTCCTGGCGGAAATAAACAGCCGGACGTTTGTTCGGAAAAATAATGGCAAACTCGCTGATATCGCCCTGATATTCCTGATAAAGATGACGTGCTACTTTGGCTACAAAACGCATACAATTCCATTAAGCATTAACCGAATAATTTTCCCTGTTGAAAATGATTGCGCACCAGATTCTGCAGGGGCACGATCGACTGGTTATACCCATAATATACATAGGCCTGCACGGAGGGATATCCCATTTTCTGAAGAAGATCACGATACTCTTCCAACTGACGGGCATGGCTAGGCGAAGTTTCCTGCGTGAACTTGAAATCCAGCAGAATGGTTTCCTCCCGGCCCGCGAAAATTTTATCGGGTCGGCGGATATGCCCACCGGGCAGGAGTATGGCTTTTTCATTCAGAATTTTATACTCGCCCCGCAACCATCCGGCCAGTTGCGGATGGCTCAGTGCCGATTGAGCGGTTTGCTGAACCTGTGTTTTCTCCTGGCTGTTGAGCAGTCCTTCCAGCTGCATCCGTTCGAGTTCTTCGTTTAACTGATCCGCAGTTTTTATGCGCGACAACACCAGGTGCGTAAGGCGACCGATTTTCTGTTGTTCATTGGTTCGCGGAAGCATTAGCTGCTCGCCGTCCAGCGCCTCGCGCAGCGCCTGCAGATGTCGCAGCGTTCCCTTCTGCAGCGGTATGCGAAGCTGGTTGGTTTCATCATCCTTTGATGACTGCGCGGAATGCAACAGTCCGTCCACCTGGTAATGTTGTTGCCTGCCCAGCGATGCATAGAGCAGATCACCGATCGTCGACATCGTTTTTTCGTCGGAGGATTTTTTGGAGGGTTGCGGTGCCATCATATAGATCGCCTGGCGCGCACGGGTGAGTGCCACATATAACATGTTCAGCGCGTCCATCCGGCTCATCAGCATCTCTTCGAAATAATCAAAGGCGAAGCGGGTTTTTGCCAGCGCACTCTGAATATCCACCGGAAGAATTTGCAAGCCCGAGGGACTATCGGGCCATTCGCACCATAATATACCCTTGTCGGATTTCAGTTTCCAGTCGGCAAAGGGGAGTATCACCACATCAAATGCCAATCCCTTTGATTTGTGAATGGTCATTACCTGGATGGCCTTTTCCGAAGATGCCAGCGGTAATGCTTTTAAACAACCCTCTTCCGTCCACCAGAGAACGAAATCCCGAACAGATGGTTTTCCCTTATTGCTGAAACTGTTTACAAGATCGCGGAAAGCAAGAAGAAAAGCCTGTTGCTTTTCCCACAAATCAAGTTCAAAACATGCGATGATCTGCTCGGTTGCTTCATACAATGATAACTGAAGCAGACGATCCTTGTTTTTGAAAAATGCCTCCGGTAATAGACTGAGCTGATGCGTGATTTCTCTTCGGTAAAGTTGTGGATCGGAGATCGTAGCCTTTTCCTCAGTTCGCTTCGCATCATTGATCCGAATGGCATTCGCCTGCACCAGTTCCACACGGGCGATATCGTCCTTCTCGTTCAGCAGGTAGCGGAAGGCAGCCATCACGAGCTGCACGGCTGGTGAGGCACTGATCAATAATGCATCCGATGAAATCAGATTATAGTCTTTTGCCCGCGCCTTCTCCGTTTGCTGATAGTGCAATAACAAATCGATAACCCGGCGTGCATCCGCATTGTTACGGGTTAGAATGGTAATCTGTCCGGGTTTGAGCGCGCGATCTGTCAGCAATTCATCTATTAATTCACACAAACGCTCCTCCGCTTCTGGTTTCCAGGAATTGGGCGACCTGGAATCTTGTTTTTCGTAGAAGCGTACATCGATTAATCCACCTTCTTCACAATGCTGCGGCTTTTGCTGAACGGCGTCGGCATAGGCTTTCTCAATAATTTCAAAATACTGTTGTTGTTGCAGACGCTGCAAGATAGACTCGTCTGTAACTGCCGACATCTCCTGAACAAAATCCTGCTGTAAGAGGGTGGGGGCGGTTTTAAACAACGTATTATTAAAATCGATAATATTTTTTCTGCTTCGGTAATTATCCTGAAGGCTTGCCTCTTTTACCAGGGCAGCGCCGATATCCTCTTTAACTTGTTGTTGTAAAAGCCGCCAGTCGCCATTTCGCCAGCGATAGATCGATTGTTTCACGTCGCCCACCACCAGGTTGAAAGCGCCGACGGATACGGATTCTTCGATCAGGGGCTTGAAATTCTCCCACTGAAAACGGCTGGTATCCTGAAACTCATCCAACAGAAAATGTTGATAACGGTTACCGATTTTCTCATAAATAAACGGTGCTTCATTATCCTTCACGAGTTCGCGCAGGAGCTGTTGGGTGTCGGAAATCAGCAGCACATTGTTATCGCGGCGGTATTCCGCCAGTTGATCGGCCAGTACACGAAGCAGGCTGAGGTTGTTGAGTTTTCGCAAAATTGCGAGGGCGGTCTGGTAATCGAGTGCCATCCCGCCGTAGTAATCCAATGCCTCGTGCAGGAGTTTATTAAGAGAGGGATAAACTGACTGCACTCTCTCTTTCAGATCTGCCGGGACTTTGGCGGCCGTCCATTTAGTGGGATTGTCCAGACATTCCAATGTGCGGACCCCCGCTTCATATTTACCTTCCTGAATCTTGAAGAAATAGCCGGCCACCCCGCCATTGCCATAGGAAAAATCTGCAGGGGCCAATCCTTTGGCCCCGATCAGCTCGGTGGCTTTTTTCCCGATGGACTTCATATTTTCTTCCACCTCGCGACGAAGGGTCATGAGCGATTTTTTCAGTTGCTCAAATGCCTTATTGGGTTCTTCGAGCTCGCGCATGTGTTGCTCGAAGCGATAAAACCTTTCCTGAAAAATTTCTCCTGCCAGGCTGAGCAGATCGGAACGGAAATCCCAGTTCTGTCCGGCTTCGATACGATCCAGCGCCACGGTCTTCACCC
>DATCJQ010000557.1:0-3797 GCA_036562745.1 Flavihumibacter sp. | reverse complement strand
ATATGGCACTCACTGCCCGGGCGGCAGATTATGCATTTAAAGCGCTAAAAGCCGGCGAATTGTAGGAACTTCCCGGTATGGGACCTTACGAACAGCAGGCGGCCAGGGAATGCTGGCTCTGGCAGCAGGAAATGCAGCGATCTCCGGGGATGCTGAACCGGCTCTCCAAATCCTGGCAGAACAAAGTGAATTCCTGGATCCCGGAGAAAGTGCACCAGGCGGTTACGACCACGGTCAAGCAGATGATCCGGGCCGTGCTTTTTGGTGCCCAGTACACGAGTCCGAAGCCGCTGGAATCCCCTTCCTTCTGGGCGCGGGAAATGGCCATCAGGGAGCGGATCGATTTTTATCGTAAGACCGCTTCGGTGGAAGGAGCGGTAACCGGTGCAGGCGGACTCTTACTCGGACTGGCCGACTTCCCCATACTGCTTACGCTGAAACTGAAACTGCTTTTTGATATCGCCAGTTTTTACGGATTTGATGTAAAGGATTATAAAGAAAGAGTGTATATACTGCATATACTTGAACTCGCATTCTCAAGCCAGGAACACCGGCAGCAGGTATTTCGGAAGATCGTGAACTGGCATGAAAAATCCAGCCAGCTGCCGGACGATATCAATCAGTTCGACTGGCGGAAACTGCAGCAGGAATACCGCGATTACCTGGATATTGCGAAGATGGCACAGCTGATTCCGATAATAGGTGCGCCGGTAGGACTGGTGGTGAACTACCGACTGATGCGCAAACTCGGAGAAACCGCCATGAATGCATACCGGATGCGTATTCTCTCCTAAATTCGCGATGTATGATAAGGCAACTAATTCGGCGTTTCAAAGGCTCTTATGCGGTGTACAATTTTTTCCATCGCAGGGATCTGGCTCATAATGCGAAAAAATACCGGGAGCTGGGATTGCGGAAATTCTGGTTCTCTCCCGTGTCGAGCAAGGATTTTCAGTCGCTGCCGGCTGAACGTCAGAAGTCCCGCGTCATTCATCCGGAGGCCATTCAAAACTCAGCCCTGTATCAATCGCTGGATCCGAAAAGTCGCGCATCGCTCGATCAGTTTGATGAAACCGGTTTTGCGGTGTTCGAAAATTTTCTCCCTTCCGATCTTGTGGATGCTATCAATGCTGAAATGGATCAATTCCTGAAAAACGGTGTGGTGCGACAGGAGGCCAATGGTAAAATCATGTTCGCGATTCATGCATCAGCATTGTTGCGATCCGTGGGGCAGGATCCCCGACTATTACAACTATTATCCATCCTGCTGGATGGAGATGCCATGCTTTTCCAGAGTATCAATTTTCTTCGGGGAAGTGAGCAGCCCACACATTCCGACAGCATCCATATGACCACCTATCCGCTTGGCGGACTGTTGGGCGTTTGGGTGGCGCTGGAGGATATCCATCCCGATAACGGGCCGCTGCATTATTATCCGGGTTCGCATAAGCTGCCTTATTATCTGAACAGTGACTATGGAAATGAAGGCAGCTATTTCTTTCTGGGTCCCAAAGATTATACAGCCTACGAAGATTTTATCGCTAAACGAATTGAGGAGTTGGGATTGAAGAAAGAAATTTTATGCATCCCGAAGGGAAGCGTGATGATATGGCACGCCAATCTTTTCCATGGAGGAGAACCGCACCGCGATAAAAATTCAACAAGGAAAAGCGTGGTGTTTCATTATTTTGACCGGAATAGTATCTGTTATCACGAAATAACCCAGCGGCCGGCCCTGATCCGTTCGCTATTGAATCATGAATCGAATCACTGACGAACAATATATGCGGCGCTGCCTGGAACTGGCAGCGAAAGGAGCGGGGTATGTAGCGCCCAATCCCATGGTGGGATCCGTGTTGGTGTACAATGACCGGATCATCGGCGAAGGCTGGCACGAGCGTTACGGTGAAGCACATGCGGAAGTGAACTGTATCCGCTCGGTGAAGGAAGAAGACCGCCCGCTGATTCCGCAGAGCACACTTTATGTATCGCTGGAGCCCTGTGCGCATTATGGAAAAACTCCTCCCTGCGCCGATTTGGTGATTCGCGAAGGCATAAAAAAGGTGGTCGTGGCCACCCGCGATCCCTTCGATCAGGTGAACGGAAAGGGGATCGAGAAACTGCGTAACGCGGGAGTGGAAGTGGTACTGGGAGTATGTGAAATGCAAGCCCGTGAGCAAAACAGGAGATTTTTTCATTTCCATACCCTGCGCCGGCCTTATGTAGTGCTGAAATGGGCCTGCTCGCTGAACAATGCCATCGCCACAGGGGATAAGAAGCCGGTGGCAATCAGCTGTGCCCTTACCAATCGCCTGGTGCATCAATGGAGGGCGGAGGAATCAGCCATCCTCATAGGAGCAAACACCGGTGTTATTGATAATCCCTCGCTCACGGTTCGCCTGGTGAATGGGAAGAACCCGGTGCGGTTGCTGCTCGATTCCAACCTGAGGGTTCCCCTTACCCATAAAATTTACAATGATCAGGCGCCGACCATCGTTTACAACGTGCTGCAGGAAGGTCGCTGGGCGAATGTGGAACTGGTTCGGCTGGATAAGGGAAAACCGCTGCTGGGACAGGTGATGCAGGATGCATGGAAAAGAAAATTGCTGTCTATACTCGTGGAAGGCGGCGCCCGGACTCATGAGCAGTTTTTGCGCGAGGGATATGCCGATGAACTGCGCCGGATTCAATCGCGCGAGCTGATTATTTATGGCGGATATCCCGCCCCTGCCATCGGAGAAATGGAACTGAAACAGCGGTTCACCCTGGGGAAGGACGAAATCTCCATTTTCGCGCCCCAAACCTCCCGTTTATAAATTGTACCTTTGCGCGCCTAAGCGGCCGTCATTATGGAGAATAAGACCTATTACACTACGATCGAGAAAAAAGGCATGGCTGAATTTCGGGACCGCGGTAGCCGGTTTATCGGTTATGCATTTCCTTTAGGCTCCACCGAACAGTTCAAGGCCGAACTGGAACTGATTAAGAAGGAACATCCCAAAGCTACCCATCACTGTTTTGCTTATCGTATTGGTCTGGATGGCACCATTTTCCGTGTAAGCGATGATGGCGAACCCTCGGGTACCGCGGGCAAACCTATTCTCGGGCAGATCGATAGCAAACAACTTACCAATCTGGGTATCGTGGTGGTGCGGTATTTTGGCGGCACCATGCTGGGGGTGCCCGGACTGATTAATGCCTATAAAACCACGGCCAGTCTGGTTTTGCAGACCATTCCCTTTGTACAGAAAGCCATCGAGCGGAATTACCAGGTACATTTTGATTATACTGCCATGAACGATGTAATGATGGTGGTGAAGCAATGCAATTGCACCGTTATCAGTCAGGAAGTGCAACTGTTTTGCCTCTTAACCATCGGGGTACCACTTACCCGCGAGCAGGAAGTGCTGTTCCGGCTGAAAGAGATCCGCAATGTGGAGGTGAATCCCGTTAAATAAGCTGCCATCCGCATCGCCCAATCCTTCTACATATTTTAAAGCCCGTAAGGGACAGTTTGTTAAAGTTCTCTAAATCACAAGGTTTCTACCCAACGGTTTGGGAGGAGCTGGGGGTATAGTCTTCAGTAAATCGAAACAAACCATGAAACAAGTAGTAAACCTTTTCCTAGTGATGGTAATTCTTATCAGTTCCTGCAGCAAAAAAGATGGGGTGGTGGTGCCCGATCGCCCCAGTGATCCGGCCCTGCCCGGCCAGGACCCGCCTTTCCAGTTGGTACTGCAGCTCGACTATGATGGCAATCAGGATAGTCTGGATGCCATAATCACCCTGCAGAAAAC
>DATCJQ010000123.1:0-3377 GCA_036562745.1 Flavihumibacter sp. | reverse complement strand
TACGTACTCCGCCCATTTCGTGGATATCAAGTCCCGGCGCTTGTTTCGAATCGATTTTCTCAAGATCGGTGAATCCCGCTTTCTCATACATTTCCGTCATCTGCTCGAAGAAGTCTTTGATCATCTTCTCGTCGTTATCATCATATGCGATATCGATATGCAGCAGCGGCATGCCCCATTCATCCTTTTTATCGGGATCAAGGCTAACGCGATTCGATTCCTTGGGAATGGTCTCCCCCATCATATGCGACCCCACTTCCCAGGGACCCAACTGCGGATTGAGCAGGTCTTTTTTCAGCTCTTCGCCCCAGCCACCGGGGGTTACAGAACTCCGGTAAGCATAAAATCCAGCAGCATATCCGCGGAGAAAATCGGTCTCCTGTTTTTCGACGTTGCGGAATCGCGGAATATAGGCGCTGTTCGGCCGGCGTCCACCCGAACTGGTCTTATCAGCAAAGCCGTCAAATTTCGCCGAGATTCTTGCGCGATAATTGTGAAACGCCACGTATTTGCCCAGCAATCCGTTATCATTACCCAATCCGTTCGGGAAGCGATTGGATTTTGAGTTCAGCAATATGAGGTTGGTATTGAGTGCCGCCGCGTTCACAAAAATTACGGAAGCGAAATATTCGGTAGCCTGTTTAGTAACGGCATCGATCACACGAACTCCGGTAGCTTTCTGTTTCTGCTCATCATAGATGATGGATTCCACTACTGAATTCGGACGAAGCGTAAGATTGCCTGTTTTCATCGCCCAGGGGATGGTGGATGCATTACTGCTGAAATACCCGCCAAACGGGCAACCACGCTGGCAGAGATTCCGGTTCTGGCATTGCGCCCGCCCCTGCTCCGTATGAATGGGCTGAGGTGCCGTAATATGCGCAGCTCTTCCGATAATCACGGGTCGGTTCTTGTAGAGGGATGCCATCTTCCTGGAGAAATAATCCTCCACGCAATTCATCTCCATCGGCGGAAGAAACTCTCCGTCGGGAAGTATGGCCAATCCGTCTTTGTTCCCCGAAATCCCCGCAAACTTTTCCACATAACTATACCAGGGCGCGAGATCCTTATAACGGATGGGCCAGTCCACGGCGAATCCGTCGCGTGCCGGTCCCTCGAAATCGTATTCACTCCAGCGTTGGGTCTGGCGGGCCCAGAGCAGTGATTTCCCTCCCACCTGGTATCCGCGGATCCAGTCGAAGGGCTTGTCCTGCACATAGGGATGTTCCTTATCCTTCACGAAAAAATGCAGCGCATCTTCGCGAAATGCATAACAACGGCTTACAGAGGGATTCTCCTCGATCAGCTCGCGGGTGAGCGCGCCGCGGTGTTCGAATTCCCAGGGCATTTTATTGGTGGTGGGATAATCTTTCAGATGTTGAACATCCCGTCCCCTTTCGAGCACCAGGGTTTTTAACCCCTTTTCGGTGAATTCCTTGGCCGCCCAGCCACCGCTGATGCCTGAGCCAATTACAATAACATCGAAGGTATTTTCCTTAACGCCTTTTGTATTCAGATAACCCATTCTTCAAAATTTATATGGAACTAACCGGCACGCAGCCATAATATTTGCCAGGCACTAATTTCCAGGGCAGCAGATTCGTCATAACATATTCCGATTCGGTATACCCCTGAATCACGAGCCGGCGGAATGCATTCAGAAAATTCAGTTCTTCCTGCCGCTGGTTTTGTTGAGCGGCGGCCTCCAGTGCAGCGGGATCGGCTTTCTGCTTGTAAACAGATTTAAGTCCTGCGAGAAATTCCGCCTGCGCATCCTTGGTAAAACAATCGTCCACCATTTTCAAGGCGAATAAATGCGCCCCCAGCTCCACAGCTCCGGGCGTATCAGTTGGCGGAATAATGGCATCGGCCAATTCCTTCAGAAACTGCTCCTGATCGGCATTGAGCTGGATGGATTTCAATTTGATCGAACCGCTTTGCTGGTTTTGCACACAGGAGGGCAGGAAGGCCATTCCCGCGCCGGCCACTAAAAAATACCGGATAACCTGACGTCTATCCATATAAAGAAATTTCTATGCTTGACTGATAGCGGCGGAAGATAGGAAAATCCTTGGGATTAGGGTAATTTTGCGAACTAAACACATCGTATTGAGTATTCCGGTTTTTCTGGTGACACCACCTTTTACGCAATTGAACACGCCCTACCCGGCGACGGCCTATCTCAAAGGCTTTCTCAATACGAGAGGAATAGAGTCGGCACAGGCCGACCTGGGCATCGATCTCACCCTCAACATCTTTAACCGCGAGGGACTCACCGAAGTGTTTAATGCTGCAGACACCCATCCGGAACTTAGCGAAAATGCCCGGCGCATACTGGCACTCCGCCGGCTCTATATCGACACCATCGACGACGTGATCCGTTTCCTGCAGGGCAAGTCGCCCACCATGGCGCACCGTATCGCCCGACGCAACTTCCTGCCGGAAGCATCGCGTTTTGAACAGCTGGACGACCTCACCTGGGCATTCGGGAATATGGGCACGCAGGACAAGGCCAAGCACCTGGCCACCATGTACCTGGAAGACCTCTCGGATTTTATCCAGGAAACCGTGGACGAACATTTCGGTTTCAGTCGCTATGCCGAAAAGCTGGCGCGTTCAGCCAACCGGTTCGATGAGCTGTATGAATATCTGAGCAAGGCACCCGGACTAATCGACCGTCGTATGCTTAGCCTCCTGGAAAACTATATTCAACAATACCAACCCAGGCTGATTGCCTTTTCGGTTCCCTTCCCCGGTAACCTGTTTGCAGCGTTGCGTTGCGGCCAGTATATCCGGAAAAACCATCCCACTATAAAAGTGGCCATGGGCGGAGGCTTCCCCAATACCGAACTGCGATCGCTTAAGGATCCCCGTGTTTTTGAATTCATCGATTTTATTACGCTCGATGACGGTGAAGCGCCGCTGGAGCAATTGCTGGCTTATATCGATCAGAAAATTGATACCGGGCAGCTCAAACGATGTTATTTACTGGAAGATGGCGAGATCCGTTTTGTTGAATCTGCATCCTGCAAGGATTATAAACAGTCCGCGGTGGGAACACCCGACTATACCGGACTACCGCTGGTAGATTATATCCAGGCGATAGAAATTGTCAACCCCATGCACTCGCTCTGGAGCGATGGGCGCTGGAATAAACTCACCATGGCGCATGGGTGTTACTGGGGCAAATGCACTTTCTGTGATATCAGCCTCGACTATATTCGGTTATACGAGCCTGTTGCAGCCTCGCTGATTGCCGACCGGATGGAAGAACTGATCCGGCAAACCGGTACCAACGGGTTTCATTTCGTAGACGAAGCTGCACCCCCTGCACTGATGCGTGCACTGGCATTGGAAATCATCAGACGCAAACTGGT
>DATCJQ010000119.1:0-2353 GCA_036562745.1 Flavihumibacter sp. | reverse complement strand
TTATTGCCGTGGTCAATTTCCCGCCAAAGAATATAGCGGGTTTCCTCAGTGAATGCCTGGTGCTTGGTATCTATGCCGATGGAGAGGAAGTGGTATTGCTCCAGCCGGAACGAAAGGTGGAAAACGGTCGGAAAATCGGATAGTCAAATGCGGGGCATCAGGATTTTTTTCCGTGCGATCTGCCCAGCTCCTCGCCGGTAAAACTCAGGGGCAGCAGAAAACCTGCCTGCGGAATGATATAAACCTTGCCGGTTTGTCCGCCCATAATTAACCGGATCGGCGCGCCTAACCGGATCTCATATTCCTGCAGTGTTTGCCGGCAGATGCCACAGGGCGATATGGGGTGATCGCTCACGCCGGGACTGGTATCGTAACTGAGCGCGATGGTTTCGATGGCTACCCCCGGACACCGGGCCGATATATTGGAGAGCAGCACCCGCTCGGCACATAATCCCGCCGGGAAGGAGGCATTTTCCTGGTTGGTGCCACTCAATACCTCTCCGTTGGCGAGCCTTGCCACTGCACCCACGCTGAAATGCGAATAGGGAGCATATGCTTCAGCGGTCACCTCCCGCGCCTGTTGCAACAGCCGCGCATCCTGCTCCGAAAGTGCATCGATGGAATCGAATACCTCGAAGCTGAACTGATAGGTTTGTTTTTTCATGGCAGCCGATATGTCTGCGTGCCGGTAATTTAGTGAATAGTTTTGAACAGGCGGTTCCAGCGGATTCCCTTGTTCAGGCTCATCCATATGATCCAGGCTTCTCCCACCACATGGTCCTCGGGAACAAATCCCCAGAAACGGCTGTCCTGCGACTGGTGACGGTTATCTCCCATCATCCAGAAATAATCCATTTTGAAAGTATACTGATTGGTCTCCTGACCATTGATGATAAACTTATCACCCTGGCGTTCCAGCTGATTGCCCTCAAATACGCGGATAGCCCGCTCGTAAATGGAATAGTTCTCGGGGGTAAGCGTAAGCGTCGCTCCTTTTTTGGGAATCCATACCGGTCCGTAGAAATCCTCGGTCCACTTATGAACACCATCGTGCGGGAAGATCTCCACCGTAAACTTGGCCGGTGATACGGCATCCGGACGGTTCAGCAAGGGCGTTACCCTTTTGGCTACTCCGGTTTTTTCCATTTTCTCCGCCGCCTCGGCAGTCAGTAACATGTTGTATACATTGCCGCTGACCATCCCCACTTCAGCCTGATTATTAATGTCGATGTCAAATTCTTCCATCATGAAATCGGGATTCAATGGTTGTCCGGTGGTTTCCACTTCATACACCAATTGCGATTTGGGCGGAACAAATCCGGGCTCTCCATTGATATACACCCGTCCGGCCCGCACTTCCAGCGTATCGCCGGCTATGCCCACACAACGTTTGATATAGTTCTCGCGCTTGTCAACCGGACGCACAATCAGCGGATAAGAATCCGGGTCACTCAGGATCTGCTGACGACCCATATCAATATTGCCATTACCCAGCTGGCGGGCCACGTTATAGTAAGGGAAGGCCGACTGAAATTCGGGTCGGTTGATCACGGTATCGCCATCCGGAAAATTGAACACCACCACATCATTGCGTTTAACCGGACTTGCGAACCACCTGCTATAGGGAAGCTTGATGATTTCGGAATAGGATTTCATGGAACCGCCGGGCAGGGAATGATGCACAAACGGTACAGCCAGGGGGGTATTCGGAATACGCGGACCATAACTCAGCTTGCTAACGAACAGGAAATCGTTAATGAGCAGTGTCTTTTCCATCGATCCGGTAGGAATGGTATAAGCTTCGAAAATAAAAGTTCGTATAAGGGTGGCCGCTACAATCGCAAACACACCGGCATCCACCCATTCACGCACGGGTGATTTTTTGTAATGCTTCACGCCTTCCGGACCGATAAAACGGGTCTTGGGATCCATCCCGATCATGGGGAAATAGATAAAAGGCAGCAAACAGGCCATGGCATGCTCCCAGAAGGCGAATTTGTTAAAGCATTTCACCCATTCGATCAGGATACCCATGGTTACGAACCAGCCGGCCACGGGAATAAACTGCCAGAAAAACCAGTGTCTGGGTCTTTGTGCCAGCTCCAGAATAGTCCAGGTATTATAGAAAGGAACCCAGGCTTTCCAGCCCGGTGCCCCGGCTTTTTGAAAGAGTTTGGAGAGACCGAATGCCGGTAACATCACCAGCAGCAAAGAAATCAGCGTTACGATCAGGATCTGGTTTGTTGTCATTCAACCAATTTTAGATGTGGGCAAAAATACCATTCTGCCTGAATAATGGCAGTTTAATGCCTTATTTGTCGCAGAATTTCCAGAATAATGACAGCGATGCCAA
>DATCJQ010000086.1:0-3342 GCA_036562745.1 Flavihumibacter sp. | reverse complement strand
GACTAATCGCCTGCCATCATTATCAGCCCAAACAACTCGACTATCGCCAACGTCTTCATTCGAAAATGATCGGACAGCTGGTGTCGGGATCCGTCCGCTTCCAGGTGGAAGAGGAAAAACTCCAATTACACCAGTATTGGCGCGAAAACACGGCGATACTGGTTCGCCAGGTTCGGCAACAGAATAGTTTGGCCGCCGGACTTACCGCTGAAACAGTGAACCTCCTTTCCATCAATTCGGCAAGTGGAGCAGCCATTTGTTACCAGGGCAAAATCACCACAGTGGGAAACGCCCCGAAAGAAGATTACATCAGGGAACTGCTCGGTTTTCTCCGCAATGCCGGCAAGCAGGATGTATTCCGGACCAATCATCTGGCAAAACATTTCCCCCCGGCAGCTGCACAACCTTTGTCGAGCGGCATACTGGCCGTTCCCATCAGCGCCGAGTGGCAGGATGGAATTATCTGGTTTAAGCCCGAGCTCGAACAGCAAATCAAATGGGCCGGTAATCCGGAGAAATCCGTTATCCTGAATCCCGATGGCGCCGTACGGATTGAACCGCGCACATCCTTTGCGGTCTTTATCGAAGCGCTCCGCCACCATTCAGAGAAATGGACCGCCACAGAATGCCTGATCGCCTCCAAACTCCGGGAGGAAGTCCTGCTTGTAATTCAGGAACAACTGAATCATCTCCAGCAACTCAATGAAGAGCTGAAAAAAGCCTATGAGGAACTGGACAGTTTCAGCTATACCATTTCGCACGATCTAAAAACACCCTTGTCCACCATCTATAGTTTCGCTGAATTGCTGCTGGAAGATGATCCTTCCCTCGACCGGCATATGCTGACCGAAAAAATTCTTCGCAATGCCGAAAGAATGCAGCAACTCATCAAAGATGTATTCAAATACACCCGTCTGAGTCGCGAACCCATCACCCCCCAGGCCATCAATATGGCCGATCTGCTCCACCAGATCCGGGAAGATCTGCTGGATGCCTACCGCGATGCAAAACCCGATCTGGAAATCGGCGAAACGCCTACCATTTATGGCGATACCACCATGATTTCACAGGTTTTTGCCAACCTCATGGGCAATGCAGTCAAATATTCATCCAAACGCGAAAAGCCAAAAATTCAGATCCTTGGTCGCGCTGAGAACAATGCCGTCACCTATACCATCATCGACAATGGTATCGGGATGGATCCCAGCCATACCTCCAAACTTTTCCACCTGTTCTATCGGACACCCGACGCAAAGCAGTTCGAAGGAACCGGACTTGGACTGGCTATCGTGAAACGAATCATCGACAAACACCAGGGTGAACTATGGTTCGAAACAGAGAAAAACCAGGGCACCCGCTTTTATATCCGGTTGAAAAATCAACCCATGAAGGAAAAGACCCTGAGTTAAATATTCTACAACAACCATCAGGGAGGTGTAGGGTACAGATATCCGGATGCTCTCGTTCAAGGCCCCCCATTCAATGGATTTTAAAAACGGGACTGACGGAAAATTAAAAAAGGTTTTCACTGCTGTCCAGCGTGAAAACACGGTTTTTACTCGAAAACACGGCATTTATCACTCCGACCTCAGGCTTCTTACCGGATTCAGGTTGGCGGCCCTGATTGTTTGGATACTGATCGCTATAAGTGCAAATAGCGTCAAACCCAAAGCAGACTGGAAGAAAATATCCAGATTGACGGATGTACGATAACTAAAATCTTCCAGCCATTTTTTGGCGGCATACCATCCCAGCGGAAGTGCGATTACAAAAGCGATGGCCACCAGGCGGAGGAACTGTACCGTAAGCATCCACACGATGCCACCTACCGAAGCACCCAATACTTTCCGTACGCCAATTTCCTTGGTACGTTGTTGCACGGCATAGGCCGACAAACCCAGCAGCCCAACACAGGCCAGGAATATTGCCAGTCCGGTAAACAGGCCGATGATCCGCGCGGTACGCTGCTCGGCATGGTACATCGCATCATAGGACTCATCCATGAAACTATAGGAAAAGGGCCGGTGCGGCGCCACTTCCTTCCAAACCGATTCCAGATGCGCAAGGGTTGCCGGAATTTCCTGTCCCGACATCTTTACCATAATCGTATTTCCCCAGGAAGACGGAAACATCACCAGGGCTTCAATGGGAGAATGCAGTGTGCTGAAATGAAAATCTTTCACTACGGCTTTCACTTCGCCGGGTCGACCTTCGCCAAGGAACATCCGTTTACCTATGGCTTCTTCGGCTGTCCATCCCAGTTGGCGTGCCGCCGTTTCATTGATGATAAAGCGATAATAAGGCGCTTCCTCTTCCGGTCGTTCTGCATCCAGAATATCCTGCCGGTTCAGATCCGAGCCGGCAATAATTTCAATCTCATTCACCTTCAGGTAATCCTCATCAATCGGATTCCCAATAGTTGCCAGTGCAGTTTGTTCAGACATGGTGGAGCTGCGCATATTATATCCGCCACCAATTGAGTACGGTGCCTCATACCCAAGTGACACATGCTTTACCTGCGGATTCGTTTTGAAGCGGGTCTTAAGCAGATCCATCTTTTTCACAATCCGGTTGTCTGCCGGCAACAGAAGAACATGATCGCGAGTAAAGCCCAGGGATTTGCTCTGTATATATCGAACCTGTTTAAATATTACCAGGCTTCCGATAAGCAGGAAAGCCGAAATCACAAACTGGAACACGGTGAGCGATTGCCTGAGTTGGTGTCCGCTTCCCGTATTCCGGAAGCTTCCCTTCAGCACTCGGATCGGCTGATATCCGGATAAGACCAGGGCCGGATAAGACCCTGCCAGCAGTGCAATGACCAACACCATGGCGATTGCCGAGCCCAGTATGGCAGGATGCAAAAACTCTTTCATGCTCAGTTCGCGATTGATCAGCCCATTGAAGCCGGGCAGGAAAAACATTGTCAGTCCAATACTCAGTATCAGCGCGAGAAACGCAATCAGAACAGATTCACCCAAAAACTGCACAAAGACCTGTTTGCGCGATGCACCCGACACCTTACGGATTCCCACTTCCCTGGCACGTTCCAGAGAACGCGCCGTACTCATATTAACATAGGTAAAGCAGGCGATCAGCAATATCAGCACCGCCATACCCGAAGCGATATAGATATAACGGATATCCGTATTCGCCACATAAGCCGAATAGGGCGAATGCAGGTGCACATCGAAATAGGGTTCCAGGATATAACTAAGCCAGATATTGGGATCATTCAAGTCCTTTTCAATAAACGGACGAATTTTGGCCTGGAGCTGTTCTACGGATGTTCCTTCCTTCAACAGGAGATAGGTTTGATAATTCGCGTTCCAGTATGTTTCC
>DATCJQ010000085.1:0-12866 GCA_036562745.1 Flavihumibacter sp. | reverse complement strand
ACCGAGTCGCAGGTATTGGTGGATGAATATATCGAGCACTTTTTGTCGGCCACTCCGATTCCCGGTATTGGGAAGGAATTTGCCATTGCGAAAGAACTGTTACCGGCTATTTCAATTGAGGAGCTGAACATGCTGGCGAAGTCCACCATCAACGAACCGAATCTTTTTCTCTATGTAACAGGTCCCGAGCCTTCCTCTGATCAGCCGCTTCCCACGGAACAACAACTGCTGGCGATTGTGGCTGAAAAGGAAAAGATGCAGCTCACTGCCTATGAGGAAAAAGAGGTGGCAAGCTCCCTGCTGGCGACCGCTCTCACTGCCGGCAAAGTTATTAAACGGGAGGAAGACAAGGCGATGGGGCTGACCCGTCTGACCCTGAGCAATGGGGTGACAGTGAGCCTGAAATCCACCGATTTTAAAGCTGATCAGATTCTGATGGGAGCGGTGAAAAACGGAGGAAAGAATCTCTATGGAGTGGAAGACAAATTCAATGTACAGTTCGCCACGCAAATTGTTTCAGCCATGGGAGTGGGAACCTTTAGTCCACCCGATCTCAAAAAAGCACTGGCAGGGAAAACGGTGAGCCTTTCTCCCTCCATTTCGGAAGTGACGGATGGATTCAGTGGTTCCTCCGGCAATAAGGATATTGAAACTCTTTTACAATTGGTGCATCTGTACATGACGGCGCCGAGAAAGGATACCGCTCTGTTCAATGCCTACCTTCAAAGGTCCATTGCCCAGTATGCTGCGCTATCTTCCAATCCGCAGGCTGCTTTCCTGGATACCGTTAATTCGGTATTGTATAACCGAAATCCGCTGGCCCCGATTGTATTTCCCAAGGTGGAAAACTTCCAGGCCATTAAGCTAGACCGCGCGCTGGATATTTATCGCGAACGGCTGGGAGATGCGAGTGGAATGCATTTCGCATTCGTGGGGAGCTTCAACGAGCAGGAACTGATTCCCCTGCTGGAGACCTATCTCGGCAGTTTACCCACAAGCGGACGGAAATATGAAAAAGAGGACAATCAGGTAAGGCCGGTCAAAGGCCAACAGGAACTGGTGTTCCGCCGCGGACAGGAAGCCAAGAGTCTTATTCTTCGCTTTTATACGGGAGAGATACCCTATTCGGAAGATCTGGATCTGAAAGCCCAGGCCATCGTGGAGATTTTGAATATCCGTGTGCTGGAAGAATTGCGGGAAAAAATCCAGGGTATTTATGGTGGGGGATTCTTTGCGGAGTTGAGCAAGTATCCCTATCCCGCGTATTCCATCGTGCTGCAGCTTCCCTGTGGTCCGGAGAAAGTAGATACCCTGCTCAAAGCGGTGAATGCGGAGATCGATCTGCTGGTAAAAAAAGGTCCTGCACCGTCATATCTGGACAAAGTGAAAAAGCAGTGGCTGGAACAGTATCGGGTAAACAAGACGGAAAACTCGGTTTGGTTGTCGGAAATAATGGCACAGCATTCCGAGCAGAAGGATCCGAAATACTTCCTGCAATATGAGTCACTGGTAAATCGGTTAACCGTGGGCGATATACAGGCAGCGGCGAAGAAATTCTTTGACGGGAAGAATCAGTTTACGGCGATCCAGTTGCCCCAGTAGTCGAACGCAATGCAGCATTAATAAAAAAGCTCCGGAACTCCGGAGCTTTTTGCGTTAAGTTCATTGCCTGATTGAGCCGGCTTTCGCGCAGCGTTCAGGCAATAAAGGTTTTAGGCGTTCCGGTTGATGCAGTTCAGGTCGGTGAACGCTTCTTCCAGACGGGCTACGAAATTGTCCTGGCCTTTGCGCAACCAGGCACGGGGATCGTAGAATTTCTTGTTGGGCTTATGCGGGCCTTCGGGGTTACCCAGCTGAGCCTGCAGATAAGCTTCGTTTTTCTTATAGTAACCAAGAACTCCTTCCCAGAATGCCCACTGCATATCGGTATCGATATTCATTTTGATAACACCGTAACCCAGAGCTTCCTGGATTTGTTCTTTGGGAGAACCGCTACCACCGTGGAATACGAAGTAAACAGGCTTTTCTTCCGTGTTGTATTGTTGCTGAATATACTCCTGGCTGTTTTTCAGGATTTCCGGACGCAGTTCCACATTACCCGGACTATAAACACCATGTACGTTACCGAAAGCAGCAGCCACGGTAAAGAGGCGGCCGATTTTACCCAGCTCCTCGTATGCGTAAGCCACGTGCTGGGGCTGTGTATAGAGTTTGTCGTTTTCTACGCCGCTGTTGTCAACACCATCTTCTTCACCGCCGGTAACGCCGAGTTCGATTTCGATACCCATACCCAGAGGTTGCATTCTTTTGAAGAATTGAACGGAGGTTCCGATGTTGTCTTCCAGGCTTTCTTCAGAAAGATCGAGCATGTGAGAGCTGAACAGCGGCTGACCTTTTTCTTTGTGGAAGGTTTCGCCTGCATCGATCAGGGCCGAAACCCAGGGCAGCCATTTGTGAGCTGCGTGGTCGGTATGCAGAACCACGGGAACGCCGTAGTATTTGGCAACATTGTGAATATGCAGGGCACCGGAAATAGCACCGGCGATATTCGCCTGCAGCTTGTCGTTGGGCATGCCTTTACCGGCAATAAACTGGGCGCCACCGTTGGAAAACTGAATGATAACCGGGGAGTTCACCTTAGCAGCTGTTTCCAGCGTTGCATTGATGGAATCGGTGCCAATGGTATTCACCGCGGGCATCGCGAATTTATTTGCTTTGGCATCTTTGTAAAGGGCTTCCAATTCTTCGCCGAAAAGTACGCCTGCACTGTATTTGCTCATTTTAATTGATTGGTTAAGTTCAAAAAACGGATTAACGGTCCGGTTAAAGAAGCGCTAAGATAATAATAAGTAGCGGAAAATGCAGCCCGGCGGGGCTTTAAAGGGCCTTAGTCATCGGTGCGTCCCTGGAAGCGGGGAATCAGGAGCAGATTCTTCCGCAGGCATACCTTGAGGTGCTCTTTCAGGAGTTTGCCCATGTTTTCGGCATGCAGCAGCGCCTGGTTATTGTTGTGAAGAACACTCAGTTCTTCACAAAGCTGCCGGCGTTTTTCGGGGGAGGAAACCGTATCCCTTCCCATAATGTCCAACAGCTCCTTCAGGCGATAGCGGGCTGAAACCAGGCGGAAGGTCATCAGGGTCCTTTCCTCGGTTTGGTATTGCTCGATGCTTTCCCTGTTCAGGTACTTGAGGGTATTGGCCACGAGGGGATAATTCTCCTTAAAGAATTGCGGCAGATACAGATTTTTTCGGCCCTCATAAGACTGCTGGTCAAAATCGATCGCCCGGATTCTGTACTGAAAATCCTCAATGTCGGGTGTAATCGCCACTACAAAATTGTAGCTGCGCATATCGCCCAACAGGCGTACAAAACAGCGCTCGTTGAACTTCACAAACTCCTTGGCAACGCGGATCTTATTGGTTTCCGGCCGGTTCAGATACTGCTGGATAAAAATATCGCCGGGAATACCCGGAATATGTTCCTCCACCAGCGTATTGTTATGCGTGAGAAAGGTGATCCGGTTCGGCGATAACATGTGCTCGAGTTCCAGTCCGTAAATCCGCGATGCATCCGCCACTTTTATGTAATAATGATCGTAGTTGTCGTTGTATTTGTTCACAATGCGGATCCGGAAGGGCTGCGAGTTCCCGAATGGACAGTAATCTATCCTTGCCACGTCGAGGTGTTTGCTGAAGGACATGTCTCCTTCGGTGCGGAGCAGGGCATAGATGCCTACCAGTCCCTCGCGGATATAATCCCACTCGCGCATATCGTACACCACGGTCTCCCACATGGAGTCGCGGCCCTCTTTGTATTTCAGGGGCACGGAGTAGGTGAATCGCTGCAGATCGCGGTAGGCAACGGGCAGCTTTACCTCACGGCCATGTTGCTTCAGGTAGTTTTTGAGTGCCGGTCCAACCGGAAACATGGGTTTCTTCCGGGAGGGGCGGTCGGGCTCATTGCGCGAAAATCCGGCTTGGAATGCTGAGAACAAAGTCGTTGTTTTAACCACTAAGTTACTAAGCGATGCCTTTCCAGACGTTCAATGATTTCCCCGAAATATTCAGGCGCTTTCAGCAGGCGGCTTCCATACCAGCTGAAGTATTCGCCGTCCACCAGTTCCAGCAGGCTATCGGGCATCTTTAACCGAAAATCCTCCAGATCCTTCTCCTTAAACGGATAGGGTTCGGATGAAAAGAATACCAGATCCGGTTTCAGGCTTACGATTTCCTCCATGGTAAGCGAGGGATATCGCGGCAGGCCGGCCGGTTCGGGGTGGAAACCGCAGGTACGCAACATCGCTTGGATAAAGCTGTCGGAGCCCGCGCACATATAGGGTTTCTTCCAGATCAGGTACAGCGTTCGGAGTGGCTTCGATAAGGGTTTGAGCTGTGCAAATTTCAGGGCGATTTCCCTGGCAAGATGGTCGGCCTTCACAGCTTTTCCGGTTAGCGCGCCGATGCTACGGATCATCTGCAGGGCGCTGTCCAGATCGGCGATGTCGCTGGTCCACACAGGAGCAAGATGCCGCAGGGTTTCGATGTCGGCGCGGTTATTTTCTTCCTTATTGGCGATGATCAGGTCGGGAGCCAGTTCCCGTATCTTATCCAGGTGGAGCATTTTGGTCCCGCCGACCCGGGTTTTGTTGCGAAACCATTCGTCGGGATGTACACAGAATTTGGTGATACCCACCACTTCTTCGCTGAGGCCCAGAGCATGCAGCAATTCCGTTTGGGACGGAACCAGTGAAACGATACGCCGCGGAGGATGGGGGAGCTCAAATTGAAATCCGGTCTGGTCGGTGAAGAGGGCCACTTTTTTTGGCACAAATTAAAAAGCTTTTGTTGCAGTAGAGTCGATTGTCGGTGGTTTTCGGACAATTGGATTCAATGCAGCAAAAGCTCAAATTTCTACGGACGGGCATTCTGTTGGGGTAAGCACAGGCCATCTAAAGGGCCGGTTTCTACAACAGGGCTTAGGGATCAACCTTAATTGTTTCATTGGGGGAACGGATGGAAGATTTTCCAGGTAATGCGGCTTGGGCATTTGGATTGTAAAAACGGGGCGTCGGTGAAAATCAGAGACCACTATCGGCCTCCTGCCTTACAGCTTGGACGGGCGGCAGGGCAGGAGGGTACCGGATTTCATACCTGTTTTCACAGGATATTAGTGGTTTTTAGGATTTGGTGTCTTTCACCGGAAAATTGGATCGTTCTGAAACCCGTACACTTCATTTTGGACGTTGGTTACTGGACATTGGTTTGGACTGGTTTCAGTTTCTCGGTTTTTCTAAGGATTTGGTTGCTGATTTCGGTTTTTGGTTTTTACAATAGGATCTGAAAAAAAAAGAAGTTGATTGATATTGGATTTTTAATCAGGTTTTTTCAATTCGATATTGGATTCTGTCTGGTTTTTGTCGGATATTGGTTTGATTGAATTATCAATCAACTTCTGATACAAAAGTAGGAGGCCGCCGCCTCCCCGACAAGAGCGCATTTGCTTAATTTTAACAGTTCGGATTTTACTGTGATTTTCGTAACAGCCACATGATAAGTATGGGTGTAATACGGAAAACGGCATCGTAAAACTACGAATGTGCCTGCCTATTTTCCGAGCGCCTGCAGCACATCATACTTGGTAACGATATGGTAGCTGCCCAGTTCATCGCGACTCAGGACGGCACCGTTGTCCTTGTTAATCAAGGTGCTGAGCTTTTCAACCGGGGTGGTGAACTCAACCTGGGGGAAAGCCGGTTCCATTACTTCCTCGATTTTGGCGTGCTTGAGATCGGGGTTGGAAAAGATCTGAAGGAACAACCCGCCTTCCGAAATGGATCCCACGGGGTTTTCTCCTTCAAATACCGGTATATGTTCAATATCGTACTTCTTCATCAGTTCCACCGCTTCATTCACGGTCTGGTTGGGGGTAACGGTGATTAAACGCTGATTAAGTCCACGTCCGCTGATGATATCGCGGAAGGTCCGCACTTCGAGAAATCCCCGCTCCATCATCCATTGATCATTATAGATTTTGGCCACATAGCGGCTTCCGTGGTCGTGGAAAATGCATACCACCAGGCTATCGGGCTGGAGTCGGTCTTTGAGTTGCATTAATCCCTGCAGACAGGATCCGGCACTGTAGCCGCAGAATAATCCCTCTTCCTTGGCGAGGCGCCGTGCCATGATGGCGCCGTCCTTATCGGTTACCTGTTCGAAATGATCGATCACGCTCATGTCGTAGTTCTGCGGAACGAAATCCTCCCCGAATCCTTCGGAAACATAGGGGTGTACTTCCTTCATATCAATTTCGCCGGTGCGGAAATACTTGGTCAGAAGGGAACCGTATACGTCGATGGCCCATACCTGAATATTGGGATTCTGCTCCTTGAGGTATTGGGCGGTTCCGGTTACTGTGCCTCCGGTACCGGCCGTACATACCAGGTGTGTGATCCTGCCGTCGGTTTGACGCCAGATTTCCGGTCCGGTTGTTTCGTAATGCGCCAGCCGGTTGGCCAGGTTATCGTATTGGTTGAAATGGAAGGAATTGGGGATTTCCCGCGCCAGGCGCTGCGCTACAGAATAATAGGAACGCGGATCTTCGGGTTCTACATTGGTTGGACAAACAATTACTTCGGCACCCACTGCCTTGAGAATATCCATCTTTTCCTTGCTCTGCTTATCGGTGGTGGTGAATATGCATTTATAGCCCTTTACTACAGCGGCCAGAGCCAGTCCCATGCCGGTATTGCCACTGGTACACTCGATGATGGTGCCACCGGGTTTAATCCTGCCTTCCTGCTCGGCCACTTCCAGCATTTTGAGGGCCATCCGGTCTTTGATGGAGTTGCCCGGATTAAAGTAGTCTACTTTTGCTGCCACGATGCCCGGCAGGTCTTTTGTAATTTTGTTGAGGCGAATCAGAGGGGTGTTCCCAATCGTTTCGAGAATATTGTTTTTGATATCCATACCATGCTGTTAGTGGCTGCTAAGGTACAATTTTAGAAATGCTGATATGAATGTATACTTTATACCGGGATTAGGCGCCGACAAGCGGGTGTTCAGACATATTCAGCTGCCGCCGGGATTCAACCTTCAACATATCGATTGGTTGAGGCCTGAACCGAGGGAAACCCTGCCTCATTATGCCCATCGCCTGGCAGATCAGATCCCCGGGCAGGATCCCTGGGCACTGGTGGGATTATCTTTCGGCGGGATGCTGGCTACCGAAATCAGCAAGCTGCTGCATCCGGCGAAAACCATCCTGATAGCCAGTGTATCCTCGCCGGATCAGTTGCCCTATTACTTCAGATGGAGTCTGAAATTTCGGTTACACGAGCGCCTGCCCATCGGGATATTCAAGCATGCATCCATAGCGAAACGAATTTTTACCACGGAAACTTCGGAAGATAAGGAGCTGCTTCGGCGGATTATCATTGAATCCGATCCGCAGTTCCTGCGCTGGGCTATGGGGGCCATCCTCAATTGGCAGACAGAGGGTGATCCTCCAAAAGTTTATCATATACATGGCACCGGCGACCGGCTGCTGCCGGTGAAATATACCCATCCCACCCATCTGATCCGTGGTGGCGGCCACCTGATGGTGATGAACCGGGCCGCGGAGATCAACTGCCTGCTGGCCGAGATCCTGTTGCAGGAAAAATAGTGGCATTTGGCAACGCGCATCCGGCTATATTTGCGGTCCGAAAAATGTGAATATGGACGCTCGATATTTATCCGTAATTGCCCGGAAACTCTCCCTGACGGGCAAGCAGGTGAACAATGTGTATGAGTTGCAGGCCGAAGGTGCTACCGTTCCCTTCATGGCCCGATACAGGAAAGAGGCAACGGGTAATCTGGACGAAGTGGCCATTACCCAGATCGTGGAGGAGATCGCATACTTCACGGAGCTGGAAAAGAGGAAGGAAACCGTTCTGAAGACGATTGAAGCCGCCGGGAAACTGACGCCCGAACTTTCCAAACGCATCGAAGAATGCGTGAATGCTACCGAACTCGAAGATATTTATCTGCCCTATAAGCCCAAGCGTAAAACAAGGGCCAGTCAGGCGATTGAAAAGGGACTGGAGCCCCTGGCCGACTGGTTGATGAAGCAGGAATCGCAGGATCCGCAGGAGCAGGCCGCTGCTTTTGTGAAGGGCGAAGTGAAAGATATCAAAGAGGCGCTGCAGGGTGCCCGCGATATCATTGCCGAACGCGTGGCGGAGAACCAGGAAGCGCGGACTGCCATCCGGGCCCGTTTTGCCGATTCGGCCGTGCTGGTGTCTCGTGTGCTGAGCTCCAAAAAAGAGGAAGCCGAGGCACAGAAATACCGCGATTATTTTGAGTTTTCCGAGGAGCTGGCCAAATGTCCCTCGCACCGTATGCTGGCGATCCGCCGCGGTGAGAAGGAAGGTTATCTGCTGATGGATATCAATATTGAAAAATCAGGTGCTATTGCAGAACTGGAGCAACTTTTCGTAAAGAACAGTACGGCTGCCGCGCAGGAAGTAAAAGCGGCTATTGCTGACAGTTATGATCGTTTGCTGAAACCTTCAATCGAAAATGAATTCCGCCTGAGTTCGAAAAATGCTGCCGATGAGGAAGCAATCCAGGTGTTTGCAGAGAATCTTCGTCAATTGCTGCTGGCATCGCCCCTGGGCTCCAAACGCGTGCTGGCCCTGGATCCCGGTTACAGAACCGGATGTAAACTGGTTTGCCTGGATGCACAGGGAAATCTGGTGTATAATAGTGCCATCTATCCCCATCCCCCGCAGAACGAATGGCAGCAAAGTATTCAGACCATTAAGGACCTGGTGAAACGCTACGATATTGAAGCCATTGGTGTGGGAAATGGTACGGCAGGCCGTGAAACGGAGTCACTGGTGCGCTCCATCGATTTTGGTAAACCGGTTAGCATATTCCAGGTGAATGAGAGCGGTGCATCAATTTATTCTGCATCTGAAGTGGCGCGGGAGGAATTCCCCGATCATGATGTTACCGTCAGAGGTGCAGTGAGCATTGGTCGCCGCTTGCTCGACCCGCTGAGTGAATTGGTGAAAATTGATCCCAAATCCATCGGTGTGGGACAATATCAGCACGATGTGAACCAGGCGCGTTTGAAGGAGAGTCTCGATCGCGTGGTGGAAAGTTGCGTAAACCATGTGGGTGTGGACGTGAATACGGCCAGCAAACATCTGCTCACCTATGTATCCGGCCTGAGCGCCACTCTGGCGAAAAATATCGTGGAATACAGGCTGAAGAATGGTCCGTTTAAATCTAGAGAAGAACTGAAGAAAGTGAGCCTGATGGGACCCAAAACCTTCGAACAATGCGCGGGCTTCCTTCGCATTCGTGACGCGGAGAATCCGCTGGAGAACAGTGCAGTTCACCCCGAATCCTATCATGTGGTGGAAGCAATGGCATCTGACCTGAACTGCGGTGTGGCCGATCTGATTGCGCAGCCCGAACTGAGGAAAAAAATCAATCGGAAAAAATATATCAGCGAATCCATCGGCGAGTTTACCATTGATGATATCTTGAAAGAATTGGAAAAACCCGGTCGTGATCCCCGTGCACCAATTGAAGAGTTCCGTTTTGATGAAACCATCAAATCGATGGAAGATGTGAAAGTGGGAATGGTGGTGCCGGGTATCGTTACCAATATCACCAAATTTGGTGTGTTCGTGGATATTGGCGTGAAGCAGGATGGTCTGGTTCATATTTCTCAGCTGAGCGATACCTATGTGAGCGATCCTGCTGAAGTGGTGAAGCTGCAACAGAAAGTAACGGTTACCGTAACGGAAGTGGATCTGGATCGCAAGCGGATCGGTCTTTCTATGAAGTCGGAAAAAGGAAAAACACAGGGCGGTGCAAGAAGAGATCAGGGGCGGGGAGCAAAAACTCCGGCCAAAGAAACCCCACTGAATGATTTCCAGGCCAAGCTGAATGAACTGAAGAAAAAATTCAAATAGAATCTCTGAATGGATTGGTGAAGCGTTCAGCTGGAAATGATTTACTGCAATAAAAAGTTTAAACAGCGATTTGTATAATCATACCTCAATTGTGGTATGGGAAAAACACCCGATCATTTCGGGTGTTTTTTGTAGTGAGAATTTCCGGCAGATCGCATAGGTTTGCACCTATAACCTTATTCCAATATGAAAGTTTTCCTGGTCGGAATGACCCCTGAAGCGCTTGAAGAAATACTTTATCCCATCCTGCCTGCCAGTCTGGTTTTCCTCCTGTTGATGGTTTTGTCGGTGATCATTAAAATGGCTATCCGAAATAAATTCGGCACGCATCGCTGATTGGTTTGTATGTTTACTGCGCAATTAGAAATAATATGTCGCAGGTATTATTCGAAGACGGTCAGTTCCATCGCGATGATAAATTGATTGTTGGCGCAAACAGTCGGGGTTTGCGTTATGGCGATGGCTTGTTTGAAACCATGAAAGTGATTAACGGGCGCCTCCAGCTCGGCAACTGGCACATGGAGCGGCTGTTTGCCGGATTGCGTTTACTGCAATTTGAACCGCCGGCGCATTTTAATGCAGATTACCTCACCGACAATATTTTGAAACTGGTGCATCGGAACGGCCATTCAAGACTGGCCAGAGTTCGGTTAATGATTTTCCGGGCCAATGGGGCGCTATTCGACACGGTGAGCAACTACCCTCATCATGTTATACAAAGCTGGCCCCTGCAGGATGCGCAGCACGAATGGAATGAAAGCGGGTGGGAAATAGGATTCCATCGCACAGCCCGCAAAGCGATGGATCCCCTGGCCAATGCCAAAACCAATAATTACCTGCCCTATGTGATGGCCGCCATGGATGCAAAAAAGCATAAATGGAATGATGCGGTGTTGCTGAATGCTGCGGGGCGGATTGCCGACGCCACCATTGCCAATATTTTCCTGGTGAAACAGGGCACTGTTTATACACCGCCAGCTTCCGACGGACCGGTATTGGGCGTGATGCGGCGATACCTGATCCAGTTTTGCCGAAACAAGGGGGTATCCCTCGAGGAGAAACCACTTTCCGAGATAGAATTGATGGATGCGGATGAAATCTTCCTGACCAATACCAGCTATGGAATTCGTTGGGTAGCCAGATCCGGTGGTAAGCATTTTGCAAATACCCTGAGCCGACGGTTGTACGAGGAAGCCATCCGTCCGCTGTTTCAATCATAAATTCGAAGAATGCAAAATTCCGATGGTATTGCGATTTGCTGGCTCCGGCGCGATCTTCGGCTGGAGGATAATGCTGCTCTCTTTCATGCGCTTCAATCGGGATTACCTGTTCAGCTGCTCTTCATTTTTGACCGGAATATTCTGGATGATCTGGAAGATAAATCCGATAAGCGGGTGCTGTTTATCTATCGGAGCCTGGAAGAAATTCAGCGTAAGCTAAGTACCCTGAATAGTCGTATCCTGGTTCGTTACGGGGATCCTGAGCAGGTGTTATATTCCTTGTTGGAATTGATGCCCATAAAAGCGGTTTATGCCAATCATGATTATGAACCCTATGCCATAAAACGCGATACGGCAATCGCGGAGCTGCTGAAGAAAAACGGTATAGTATTGAAGACCTGCAAAGACCAGGTGATTTTTGAAAAGGACGAACTGATGAAGGAGGACGGTAGTCCGTATTCCGTGTTTACACCCTACTCCAAAAAATGGAAAGCCAAGCTGAGTGATTTTTACCTGAACTCATATCCTTCGGAAGAACGGTTGGATGCTCTTATTAAGGCCGGGGAAGTACAATTGGAGAAAATACCGATGCCATCGCTCGAGTGGATGGGATTTAAGGAGTCGGATTTTGAATTTCCGCCGGCGGAAGTAGAAAAGGAATTACTGCTTCATTACGCAGCGCAACGGGATTATCCGGCCCTGGAGGGGACATCCCGATTGGGGGTGCATCTCCGCTTCGGTACCATCAGTATCCGGAAACTGGTCCGGTATACCATGCCGTTCAGCGAGTCTTATCTGAATGAACTGATCTGGCGGGAGTTTTACCAGATGATTTGCTGGAATTTTCCGAGGGTGGGACAGGGACTGGCCTTCAGACCGGCCTATGATTTTATTCCCTGGCGGAACCGCGAGGATGAATTTGCTGCCTGGTGCGAGGGGAGAACCGGTTATCCGATTGTGGATGCGGGGATGCGGGAGCTCAATGCCACAGGTTATATGCATAATCGGGTGCGCATGATCGTGGCTTCCTTTCTAACAAAGCATTTGCTGATCGACTGGCGATGGGGCGAAGCTTATTTCGCGAAGAAATTACTGGATTATGATTTTGCCTCAAATAACGGAGGCTGGCAATGGGCCGCCGGAAGCGGTTGTGATGCAGCACCTTATTTCCGGGTTTTTAATCCCTCCTTACAGGCAAAGAAATTTGATCCCAGGGGGCTTTATATACGACGATGGGTACCCGAGCTCGATAGTTTCGACTATCCCGCACCGATAGTGGAGCATGAATGGGCAAGGAAGCGCTGCCTCGAAGTGTATGGTGCTACACTTCGGCCGTGAGGATATCGTTCGATCAATGTGCTGATTGATGGCGCAGATAGCTTTCCACCAGGGTATTCACCGCTTTTTGTCCCTTTTCACCCAGGGAGAGGGAATAATCGTTTACATAGAGTTCGATATGCTGGCGCATCACGTCTTCGCTCATCTCCTGTGCGTGCGATTTGATATAGTCTGAAAGCAGCGGATAATGTTGCCAGCTGTATTGAATGCTTTGGCGGATAAGTGCCGAGATTTCCTGGTCAAGCGCTTCCGGCAGGTCTTTTCGGATAACGATTCCTCCGAGAGGTACCGGGCATTGCAGTTGTTCTTCCCAATAGCGCCCAGGTCCATCAGTTTAACCA